>JAJFUH010000070.1 GCA_021372535.1 bacterium | reverse complement strand
TATTCGGGCATTTACACCGCCCAGCTCCAGGGTGAATCGACAAAATATGATATTGAGAATAACGCCGTAACGCTCATTTCAAACGTTCTCAATGCTTACTGGGGTCTCGTAAACGCCCGTGAATCCCTGTATGCCCTCGAGCTTTCACGGAGCCAGGCTGACAGTCTTCTTGCATACAACCGGAAAGGTCTCGAACTGGGAGTTCTCACTGAATCCGATGTCCTCGAGGCACGGAGCGCTCTTCTCTCACGGGAACAGGAGATACTCGATCAGAGAAACAGAATACGCGAGATAGAGGACGATCTGAAGAGGATTCTAAACCTCACCGCCGGTGATAACGGAACGATGCGTATTATCCCGACCGACAAGCTCGATATCCCCACAATCGAGCTCGATGACCGTCAGGCGATAGATGATGCCCGTAAATACCGTCCGGATTACCTGATTGCGCTTACAACGATAAAACAGAATGAGCTGCAGCGCGATGTCGCAAAAAATTCTTCACTCCCCGACTTGAAACTCAATGCTTCATATCAGATAAACAGCTCCGGTACGACTGTAAGCAAGGACCTGAGCGATCTGAGCGACGCCCAGAAGTATGGGTGGGATATCGGGTTGACACTGAGCTATCCGTTTAAGAACCGTAATACGAAAGCGGCTCTGGAAAAACGGCAGATTGACCTGAGACGGTCACAATTAAGGCTCGATGAACTTGAAAACCAGATGCTCACCGAAATCAGAACCAGTATTAGAAATGTCCAGATGAATCGCGAAAAACTGGATGTCGCCGCTCTTACCGTCGAAGTGAACGAGATGAAACTGAAGAAGGAAGAAGAACGCTTCCGTAATCAGCTTTCGACAAGCTACCTTGTACTCCAGTATCAGAAAGAGCTGGCAACCACACGGTATCAGTATCAGAAAGCTCTTATGGATTATACCATCTCGATCCTTGAATACCAGCGGTCCAAGGGAACACTACTTTCGGATCATAATGTAAATATCATACCAAACGCAAACTGATCTTTTCGGGGAGGAACTATGGCGGTTCAGAAAAAAAGGAAGAAACGGCTCATAAAAATAATCGCAGGATTAGTCGTTGTAATCATTATTATCTTGCTTGTCGGCAGATCAGTAGCGCGCGGCAACAAGGTGCAGGAAATAAAAACGTCCAAGGTCCAGATCGGCAAGGTGGTTGAAAAAATTACCGAAACAGGAAATATCGAACTTCTCCGGACGGTTGAGGTCAAGTCAAAAATCGCCGGCACTGTTACCACGATCAATGTAAGGGAAGGCGACTGGGTTCATGAGGGACAGATTCTCTGCGTGATCGATCCCGACCCGAATCAGACGCTCCTCCTGTTCCAGAAACGCTCGGCTGTTGACCGGACAAAAATCGAACTCGATCGTTCACGGAAGGAGCTGGAACGTACGAAAGAGCTTGCAAAAACCTCCATGGTGAGTGATAAACAGGTGGAAGATGCCGAAAATGCAGTCCGTATCGCTCAAAACGCTTATAGTCTTTCGAAACTCGAGCTGGAAATCATGGAACGGGAAATCGAAACAACCGGTTCGGGTACCGAGGAAAGAATTGTTACATCCAAGGTCCGGGCGCCTCTCGCCGGTGTGATTACCCAGCGGTATATAGAGGAAGGCGTGCTCGTGACATCAGGTATCAGCTCGATGCTCTCCGGAACGAATCTGTTTCAGATAGGCGATCCCTCGACGATGATAATCAGGGCCAACATAAGCGAGGTTGACATCGGCAAGGTTTTTGTCGAGGCTCCTGTGGATATCATGCTCGATGCGTACCCCGACACATCGTTTGCCGGAAAAATACGGCATATATCGCCGGTGGGCAAGCTTCAGCAGGGTCGAAATGTTATATCGTTCAATACCGAGATCGAAATTATCGACAAAGACCCACGGTTAAAACCGGGAATGAGCTGCGATGTCGATGTCATCATCGCCAAGGTTGACAGCGTCCCCTTCCTTCCACTCGAATCGGTGTATGAGAAAAAAGATGGTACAAAGGAAGAAGGAAACCTGACCCTGAAAAATATCATATATCTGAAAACAAAACAGGATTCCACAAAGGTTGCTAAGAAAAAAAGATTTGCGATGTTTAAAAAAGATAAGAAGGACCCATTTAAGGATTTCGATGAAAAAGAAATTGAGATCGGCATCAAATCGGAAAACCGTGTCCAGGTAATCGCGGATTACGACACCACAACGGTTGTTGCACTCGATGCGGAAAAATTCTTCAAGGACCTCGAGGCAAAAAAGAAAGCCGATGCGGAAAAGAAGAAAAAAGAAAAGAAAAAATAAAAAATCATAAATAAACTATCAGTAATTATGAACCGTCAATAAACAGTATTCTGTAAAAGTTCAGTGTAATCATATCAAGAGCAAAAATCCCACTGTTTACAGATATAAAGGTATAAATATCAATGATAATTCTTGAGACAATAGCCCTCGGAATAAACCAGCTTCGGGCTCATAAACTCCGCGCAATGCTCTCCATTCTCGGTATCCTCATCAGTGTGGGAAGCGTCACCGGAATCATATCGCTCGGCGACGGACTCCGTAGGGTTGTCACAGAGCAGTTCCAGAAATCCGGCGGCCCGAACAACATCCAGGTCCGTTCCCCCAATCAATGGTACCGTAACCAGAAAGGGCGCTGGGTGCAGCGCAACTGGGAGGAATACCTGGAAAACCGTGATATCGAATCATTACGCCAGGCATCACCCCATGTGGAATATGTCGTTCCGATTATCTATATGGACAGAGATGTCCGGTATCATAATGCAACGTCATCTGCCCGTATAAGAGGCTCGAACGAGCATCATTATAAAATCGAGAACTGGGAAATCGACAAAGGCCGGTACATTTCGGAGGCCGATGTGATAAGCGCCTCGAAGGTGGCGGTTCTCGGTTCCGAGCTGGCGAAGGATCTCTACGGCTCGGGAAACCCGATAGGGAAAGAACTGAAAATCAGCGGTGACCGATATATGGTTATCGGCGTGTTGAAGCAGTTCAAGTTTTTCGGGGGGACAAACGAACGGCATATGATTATCCCGTACACAACAGCTCAGAAACGGATATTCGGTAATGAAAGGATAAACAGGCTGTTTGTCTATACCGATAAACCTGAAAATGTCGAAGAGGTCGCTCAGCAGCTCCGTTATGTCATGCGCCATAACCATATCCATGCAGATGATTTTGAAGTGAGTACGGGTGAAAGCCAGATCGAGCAGTTCAACCGTGTCGTATTCATCCTCAAGGCGGTCGCAGGAGGAATCGCCGCCATATCGCTGCTGGTCGGCGGGATCGGGATCATGAACATCATGCTTGTCTCGGTCACTGAGCGAACGAGGGAAATCGGCATCCGTAAAGCTCTCGGAGCAAAACGGCGGACGATACTATTCCAGTTCATTCTCGAGGCTGTTGTACTGTGCCTCTTCGGCGGCGGTCTCGGCATACTGTTCGGGATCGCACTCGGTAAAGGGCTGTCGAAATACATAATGTCGGTGACACCGGTACCCTTCGAAAGTATCGTGTCACCGGGACTCATGATGTTCGCAGTTATTTATTCGGCTGTCATCGGTCTCTTTTTTGGCGTGTATCCCGCATACCGCGCCTCAAAAATGGACCCGATCAAGGCGCTCAGTCACGAATAAACGACGGAACCGGAGAAATCGGGGACATTGGGTTTTATTGAATAGGATGCTGAATACTCCATCTGCAAGGTACCTGAAGAGGGCTGTGAAAAAGTATATTTTTCACGAGCCCGATAGTGAAATGTATTGTTTCGGTTCTGTCAAGTGCATGTAAATCGGCACTTCGTGCCGACCCTTGACAGCTTATATCCACACTTACCGACATTATCACAAAACTTTTAAAGAAAGTGTTTTGCATATCGGGTGCAACTAAAATGGAATTCATAAGTGTAAAACCATAATCAGCAGACAGGACTATCAATGACAATTTTCGAACCAATTGTGGTCGGTTTTTCACAACTCAGATCAAACAAGCTGCGGAGTATCCTCAGCCTCCTCGGCATACTCATCGCTGTCGGCTCGGTAACCGGTATCGTATCCATTGGCGAGGGTCTCCAGTACGCCATTACCGGTGAATTCAGCCAGATGGGTGGTTACAGCATGATATGGTCATGGGCGCCGGACAGATGGTACAGGAATGCAAGCGGTGTTTGGGTCCGTCGTAACTGGGAAGAATTCATGACTAATCAGGATGTTAAAGCGATACAGGCAGAAACCGACAAGATCGAATATATTATTCCTACCAGATGGGGTATTAATGTGGGTGGCTCGGAATCGAATATGAACTATCGCGCTGCATCCACATTCGGCACTATTATCGCCACGTCAATCGACTTTCCGAAATCCGAAAACTGGAAGATTGCATCGGGCAGATTTCTCAACACGGTCGATATGATAAACAGCACCAAGGTCTGTGTGCTCGGGGATCAGATTGTCAAGGATCTCTTTGGTGATTATGTTGACCCTGTCGAAAAAGAGGTCGCAATTGGAAATGCACGCTATACCGTTGTCGGAGTGATGGAAAAAAAGGAATTTTTCGATAACGATTACGACAACCGGGTTATGATCCCCATGACAACCGCTCAGCGCAGGATATTCGGTGATGACCACATCGATTTTATTACCGTGAAGGTCAAGCGGCCCGAGGATGTTTCTGAAATTGCCGATACCATGAGACGGGTATATAAAAGAATTCATGAGCACGGCGATGAATTCAATATCAGGACCGGAGATGCCGCCATGGAGGAGATAAACAGGGTTCTTATGATCATGAAAGCGGTGGCTGGAGGAATCGCGGGGATTTCCCTGCTGGTAGGCGGTATCGGTATCATGAATATCATGCTTGTCTCGGTAACCGAAAGAACCCGTGAAATCGGCATCAGAAAGGCTCTCGGAGCGACACGGTCGAATATTCTTCACCAGTTTATCGTTGAAGCGGTGGTGCTCTGTCTTTTCGGCGGAATGCTGGGAATCGGTCTTGGCCTGCTTTTCGGAAAGGTGATCTCACTCTATATTTCAAGCATCACCCACATGACATTTCTCAGTGTCATTTCACCGAAACTAATGATGATTGCCGTTGGATTTTCACTGTTTGTCGGTCTTACGTTCGGGGTTTACCCGGCATGGAGAGCATCACGGCTCGATCCGGTGGAAGCACTGCGGTATGAATGAAATGTCACCTTATGACCTTAAAATTGTATTATATTAAGGATTCACGTTACTGCCAGTAGAATTCACAGATCAGCTTTTATCATGGAAGTGTTTGACGATTTATTGGGATGAATGAGTCTCATACGGAAATCAAAAATATACATTGTACAGGCGACTGTACTTTTAACGCAGCCTGGAATAAATAAACCAAAGAGGAACTAATGCTTATTGAAATGCAGAACATCACCAAAAAATATGAAATCGGCGAAGAGACAGTACATGCCCTCAGGGGTGTGAGTATGACGATTGAAAAAAATGAATATGTTGCAATAATGGGCCCGTCCGGCTCAGGTAAATCAACGCTCATGAATATACTCGGCTGTCTCGATACTCCTTCCGAGGGTTCATACATCCTTAATGGCAAAGCGGTATCGGAAATGACCGATGACGAGCTTGCCGAGGTCAGAAACAGGGAGATAGGCTTTGTATTCCAGAACTTCAATTTACTCTCCCGTTCGGACTCTCTTCACAATACCGAGCTCCCCCTTATCTATTCGGGTGTATCGAGAAAACAACGCCGCGACATGGCGATTGCGGCCATGGGAGCTGTCGGCCTAGGCGAACGTATGCACCACAAACCAAACGAGCTTTCGGGAGGTCAGCGTCAGCGTGTAGCTATTGCGCGGGCGCTCGTAAATAATCCTTCCATCATCCTTGCCGATGAACCCACAGGGAATCTGGATTCGAAGACAGGCGAGGAAATCATGGAAATATTCGAAAAACTCCATGAGAAAGGTAATACCATCATTCTCGTCACACACGAGCAGTATATCGCCGAACACGCCAACCGTATCGTGCATATTCTTGACGGTAATGTCAATTCCGATAAAATGACCGAAAACGCGGTAAGACGGGCCAACGGTAACGGGCGAAAATAAGGTCTGTTTGGCATCGGGATCGAAGGTATTACGATATACGACGGAGATATTCTTTTGAAAGGACGGTTCACTTTTCAGGTGAACCGTTTCCATATGCAGTGATCATGTAAATCCGCTGATAAATTCTCATTCTTCGATCTTAAAACGATAGGGTATTATCACCCAGTATTCCATTGGTTTGTCGTCTTTTTTTGCGGGAATGAATTTTGTCGCTTTTGCGGCTTCGATGGCGGATTTGTGAAAAATACCGGGACCGCTTATCACTTTGACCGAATCAACAATTCCTTCCTTTGTTACAAGCACTTCTACAAGAACCGAGCCCTCCTCCCTGACAGGCTGACCGGTGAACGGATCGATCGGGTACTCAGGCTTGACATCCGCGATTCTTACCGGTAACTCCAGAACAGGAAAGTGTTTCACATTTTTTTCTTCTTCATCCGCTCCTGAAATAGGAACGAATTTGACCGGAGGACCATCGGGATAGGAATCCAGATTGAGTTTCGTATCCTCTATGGTGACGTTGTCAGGCAGTATTTCATCCGCTTCCATCGGCATACCCGAAGTAACGAACGGTTTGGACGGCGCAGGGCTGCTCACGGTATGGCGGGTTTTAGGTATGTCCTTGATGAGAACGATCACAGGGGGTGTATCGATTCTCTCCTCCGAGACCTTATGTTCCGGAAACGGCACTGTAAGAAGAACAAACGTGACGATACAAGATACCGCAAGGCTCAGAAAATAAATTCGAGGGGATTTCTTGTGTAAATCCGCATATGGTACTTTAAAACCGACTGTCGATGTATTCATGTCATGTAAAGGCTTCAGGAAAAGCACAGATTGAATTAAGGCAAGCTGTTCAATGCCCGCACAATTCGCTCATTTTTATGTAATTATTATATTCCCCGAATGTACTGTTTTAAAAAAACTCATTACGGTGATTTTTCAGAAGCGCCCCGGTTGAAAAATTCCCGTTCTGCTTTTTCATCCTCTGTCTCCGGCTTTTCAAGATGCCAAATGAACTGCTGGGCGCTCGAATGCCATGTTTCATCCTTTAACGCTATCCTGAATTCATCGAGGGCTTTTTCCTTTTCACCCTGTTTCTGGTAATAGTCGCCTAAAAGAATGCGAAGTTTCCCGTCCGAGGGCGCCATCCTGATACCATCCCGGATCAGGGCAAGGCTTTCGTCTGTCTTCCCTTCCCGCATGAGAAGCTCGGCAAGTTTCCCGATGAGGTCGACATCCTTGGGAGACCGTCGGTGCTGTTCCGTAAGAACCCACACGAGTTGTCCGGTGTTGCCGCTTGCCCGGTATAGCTCCTGAAGCTGAGTAAGGGCTTGCATATCGGTGGAATCGGATAGAGCAAGCTGACGGAGATAGACTTCGGCCGATTGTTTGTCATCGAGCTGCAGGCTTGCCTGAGACGCTGCTTTCAGGGCGCTGATATCTCCGGGACGTTTTTCCGCCGCACGGGCGGCGAGGTCCCGTGCAAGCTTGATATCTTCGAGCGAGGCCGCAATCGCGGATGCCCGCATCAATGTGTCGTATGAATCATCGCCCTTTTCAATGAGCATCATATATGCGTCCAGAGCATCCTTTTTCTCCCCCAGATAATATCTGATGCTTGCTATACTTGAAAGAATCGAACGATCATCAGGTTTCAGACGATACATGGTTTCGTACATTATGAGCGCCGAATCGTAAACAGCGGCCTCATAATAGATTCTTGAGAGCATTGCGGCAGAATTGAAGTGTTCGGGATTGAGTTTCAATGAATTGAGAAATTCCCGTTTAGCATAATCGGGTTTGTCCATTTTCATGAGAAGATCGGCGAACGAATAATGAACCTGGAATACCGTGTCATTATAAGCGATTGATAACTCGTAATTTTTTAAAGCTTCCTCATTATCGCCGTTGTTCTTGTATTGAACAGCGAAACTGAAATGCTTTTTTGCCTTTTCAAGGGAATCGGCTCTGCTTGTTTCGGCTGCATGAACCCATGATGACATACAAATAATGTAAGCCATACTGCACGCCACAACATATATGTTCATGCTTTTCTTCATATCAGGTCAGGCCTTTCAATAAATTTTAACGTCCGCAGTATACAATGGTTCCGATAAGATCAATGTTCGATAATATAATACGTAATTATTCATCATAAAAGGAGTAATACAACGACGCTTACACGACGAAGTGTTTTTTATGTTATCGAACTTCCATATGCTGTCTGAGTTTATCTGTATCGAAGGGGACATATCCAAAAAATATCAATAAAAATATCTTGCCTCTTGGAGATGTTTTTAGTATGAATTGTGTGCTCGGAAATTGACGGCTATAGTGAAATGAATATACGGAATGGAAATGTATCATCGATTATCAATACGGATTCCATTATAGCCGCTACCGATGTCAAAACCGGGAAGAAACCACATTTATCAAATCCTTTGACATAGATGAGGTATTGGTATGACGTTTAAAGCTATACGAATGATAGCCCACGGAAGAGTTCAGGGAGTTGGATTCAGATTTTTCGTAAGGGAACGTGCTGTTCCTTATGGTGTAAAGGGATGGGTAAAAAACCTTCCGGACGGCACAGTCGAAATCCATGCCGAAGGCGAGGAAGAGCAACTGCAGGTGTTTATCACGGAAGTGGAAGATGGCCCTACATTCGGCCGTGTTTCAGAAATTGACTCGGAATGGGTGGAACCCAAATATACATACAATAATTTCAGCATCGTATTCTGAAATGGAGTGATAATGAATCTGAAAAGCAGTCTCCGTGAAGTTCCAGATTTCCCGAAACCCGGAATCAATTTCATCGATATAACCACACTTCTCAAAAATCCACAGGCCTTTGCCGAAACAGTAAAGCTTCTGGTCCGGTCGGTTCACGGTTCAGATATCAACGCAGTGGTTGGAATCGAAGCGCGGGGATTTATTTTTGGCGGAGCAGTGGCGAAAGAACTCGGTGTGGGATTTATTCCCATCAGGAAGCCCGGTAAACTGCCTGCCGCAACAATACATGAAAGTTACGAACTTGAATATGGAACCGACTCCATTGAAATGCACGCCGACGCCCTTGCCAAAGGGGATCGTGTCCTCCTGCTCGATGATCTTCTTGCAACGGGCGGAACCATGAAAGCCGCCGCGAGTCTTATTGAAAAGGTCGGAGCCGAGGTTGTAAAAATCGCTTTTGTCGTTGAGCTCACCTTTCTGAACGGCAGGGACAAGCTGGCGGGTTACGATGTCATATCCCTGGTTACCTACTGACTGAGATGCTCACTGCTCGTGCAATTCCCCTGACTATGTATTCCCGGTTCAGGCTCGCACTCCTGTCTGGAGTATTCCGATCATATGAATAATTCTGTACATGAATCTCTTGAAGCGCTTCGCGGTATACTTCGATCGATCCGGTCGTCCACACCGGGCATGGTTTTCCCGCGGGACGTCGCCGCATCATCCGATATCAGAACCGGGTACATAGACGGCCTCCCGGTCCGCCGTCTCGTCATAACACTGCGCGCCCCCGGATGTTCCTGGGTGAAAGCCGGCGGCGGATGTACCATGTGCGGTCATTATGCCGGAACGACACGCGGAGCGCTGCCGTCCGCAGACGAATTCGTCTCGCAATTCCGTACAGAGATATCCCGGTATGATCCCGGTGACATTTCCGTTCTTTCAATTTACAACTCGGGTTCGATGCTCAATCCCGATGAAATCGGATTCGATGCGCTCAAACGCATATTCATGGATATCCGAAGACTTCCGGCCATAAAAAAAGTCGTGCTCGAAACAAGAGCCTGTTATGCCGACCGTGCGGTCATCGGTGAACTGCTCGATATACTCGGGCCGGACCGTAGACTCTTCATAGCGATGGGGCTTGAGACTGCCGATGACCTGAAACGGGAGCTCTGTGTCAACAAGGGGTGTACTGCGGAGGAAATCAGGGTTGCAGTCCGCATGGTGAAAGGACTCGCGGGAGTCCAGCTTTATGTTCTCTCGGGACTCCCTTTTCTCACCGAACGTGAAGCGCTCGACGATACCATTCAATCGCTGCGGTTCGCTCACGAGATGGGAGCCGATGAAATCCATATCGAGCCGGTAACGCTCCAGCGGTATACCCTTGTAGAACTGCTCTGCCGGGAGGGACTGTTCAGGCTTCCTTCGCTCTATACGCTCTATGAGGTTTTACGGGCGGTGGTTCCTGAAATCAGGCCCTATGTGAGTCCGTTCCTCCATATGCCCCGGCCCGCCATGATTCCGGAAGGATGCCCCTCATGCACGAACAGTCTTCTGGATGGTCTGCTGAACAGGTATAATATCTTCAGGGACAGACAATCGCTGGAATATGACTGGTGTACGTGTATCCCGGCATGGAGAGAACGTCTCGATGAAACGGACGAACGCCCGCTTGCATCCCGCGTTATGGAGACACTGGATATACTTGCCGACAGAGTGGCTCCATGAACATCAGGCGATACTTCATGGAGGACTGGCTCGCCTCCAACAAGGATTCATGCCCCTATAACCTCGGCGAGAGCGGAATGCCCGACATACGGGTGGGTGAACTGCTCGAACGGTGCGGAGAGTCCCCGGATTCGCTCGCTTCCCTTATCCTCAAGGATCATGATACACGCGGGACCGAACGCCTCCGTCACGCGATACTCTCCACCTGCGTGAATGATGACGATGTCGAATTCGGGAACATCACGGCTACGACGGGAACGAGCGAGGCGCTGTTTATCCTCTTCAACCTTCTCATGGACGGCCGTTCATCGGTCGTGGCGCCGCGGCCTTCGTTTCAGGCGCTCTATGACGTCCCCCGCGCGCTTGGCGCCGATGTACGGTTCTATCGCCTCGACGACGAAAACGGCTTCCGGCCCGATCCCGATGAGGTGTGCGGCCTTATCGACGATACAACCGGTGTAGTGGTCATCAACAGTCCTCACAATCCATCGGGTGTCATCATTCCCTGCGACACAGCGGAATCCATCATCAGGAAAGCGGCAATCCACGGCGCCACAGTCCTTTCCGATGAACACTACCGCTTCCTGCCCTTCGAGGGCGGATGGCCGTTGAGAACGCTTGCGCGCCCCGAAGAAAACGTGGTGGCGACAGGCTCGATCACCAAGTGTTTCGGGGTGAACGGCCTCAGAATTGGCTGGATCATCGCCCCTGAATCGCTTATCGGCAGGATTCGTGATTTCCGTGACTACCTCACTCATACCCTTTCACCGCTGAGCGATTACTGTGCGGCTCTCGCGCTCGAGCATGCAAGTGCATTCATTAATCCGGCGCTTCATGTGCTTCGGGAAAATGCATCCCTGTTGAGCAATATGACTATGCGGACACCCGGTCTTTCGCTCGTGATGCCGGAAGGGGGGATCGTTGCGTTTCCGCGGTTTGAATACCCTGTTTCAAGCGATGATTTTGTTCAACGGCTTATAGGGCGATATGGCGTTTTTGTGCTCCCGGGAAGTTCTTTCGAGGCTGAGAACCATGTGCGGATCAATCTCGGGCAGGACCCTGCCCTGTTCCGTGAAGCGCTCAGCCGTATCCACGATTTCTGTATCGGTCAGGAATCATGATGATGAAAATCGGATTTTCATACAATATCAAGGACTCCTCGACAAAAGGCACGGATGCCCATGCCGAGTACGAGACACCCGAGACCATCGAGGCCATCCGTGAAGTCCTCAGACGGTCGGGAGATGTTGTTCTCCTGCCCTGCGACAGGCATTTCCCCGCGCGGATTCTCGCGGAAACTCCAGATATCGTGTTCAATATAGCGGAAGGATATGGTGGACGCGACCGTGAATCGTATGTCCCGGTCATGTGCGAGATGCTCGGAATACCGTACACCGGTTCGGACGGAACAACGCTCGGTCTTACGATGGACAAGGCATTGACCAAACGCCTTGCCCGTGACGCAGGAATTCGGACAACAGACTTTATCGTTTATAACGATCCTCCTGTCGAACCGCCGCCGTTCGGATTCCCCGTCTTTGTCAAGCCGCTCATGGATGGTTCGAGCCGTGGGATTTCACGTGAATCGCTCGTCATAGACATGGAGTCGCTTGTTCTGAGGGTCGGGGTAATCAACACAGAATACGGCCAACCGGCGCTTGTGGAGCCGTATCTCGACGGACGGGATTACTGCGTGGGACTACTGGGGAATAATCCACCTGAGATTTTACCCATATGCGAAGTTCTCCTCGGACATGAGGATAGCATACCCTTTTTCAGCTTCGAATACAAACGCCGCGATACCGACCGCCTCGATTTCACGCCTCAGACACCCGGAAGCATGCTCCATGAAATGGAAATCATGGCGCGTACCATATGGGATATCCTCGGATGCCGTGACTATGCGCGGATGGACTTCAGAACCTGCCCGGATGGGAAACCGTACCTTCTGGAAGTCAACGCTCTGCCCGGTTTGTCGCCCGTATCGGGGATTTTTGTCAGACAGGCTGCCGAAACCAGCATATCTTTTAAAGCTCTCATTGAAAAAATCATGGAACGGATCCGGAGCTGGTGACATTAAAAATTACACAGATATATGTGATTCTTTTAACGGGATATTACATTGGAGTACACCATGAACGGAATGTTTGAGAACGCCCGGAGTTTTCTCGATGGTTCGTGGTTCTTATCCTATGTTACCGTATTTTCCGCCGGTGTTCTCACAAGCTTTACCCCGTGTGTTTATCCCATGATTCCGATTACAATCGGGGTTGTCGGCGGGCAGGAAAAGAACGGGCGGCTCCATGCATTTATCATCTCGTCAGCATATGTTCTCGGCCTCGCCCTGACGTATGCAGGGCTGGGAATCGTCGCTTCGCTTACCGGAAGTTTTTTCGGAAAAGTCAGCACTCACCCCGTTACATTGCTTGTTGTGGCGAATATCATCCTGTTGTTCGGGTTGTCGATGCTCGATGTTTTCACGCTGCCTCTGCCCCGGTTTTTTTCACAGAGTCAGGTAGGTACGAACAAGCGCGGCATCCCGGGAGCATTTATGATGGGAATGGCGACAGGTCTTATCATGGCTCCCTGCACGACGCCGATGCTCGGTGTACTCATGACATATGTGGCAACGAAGCAGAATGTCCTGTTCGGCGCGACCCTCCTCTTTACATTTGCCATGGGTATGAATGTGCTCCTTCTCCTTGTAGGCACGTTCGCAGGACTCGTCACCGCACTTCCAAAGTCGGGGATATGGATGGTCAGGGTCAGGAAGATCATGGGATTCTTACTGATCGCTGCCGGGGAATACTTCCTTATTCAGGCCGGCAGAGTGTGGTTACATTAGACGACAGACGATGAAAAACAACATCAACCTTTTTTCCATAAATGATATATCTTCCGGCTGTATTTTGGGGGGGGCTTTACCCTGAATTCGTGGAATATCTTTTTAATTACCGTACATTTTTAATTTTTAATATGATTCGGTATCATTATCTTATTATCAACGAGTGAAACGATCACACATATCATATTATTTAAAGGTAAATGAATGTCAAATACACCAGAGGATTTGAAAATTTCATGTGAATTCAACCCGGACCCGGGAGACATCGCATTGGTTTCCCAGGCGCTCAGAACTTCCACGGATGCTCAGGCCGGCCCGAGAAATTTTACTAAACTCGGTGTCTTCAACCGTGATAATAATGGCGGCATCAACGCCGCTCTCATAGCCGATATTGCGTGGAACTGGATGTTTATCGACTTATTATGGGTACACGACTCTCTCCGTCACCAGGGTATCGGTTCACGGCTCATGCGCAGGGCTGAAGAGGAAGCCCGGAAAAAGGGCTGTGAGTATGCGTATCTCGATACATTCAGTTTCCAGGCCCGGCCCTTTTACGAGCGCCTCGGATACGAAGTATTCGGAATGCTCGAGGATTATCCGAATGGACACAAGCGCTATTTCATGAAAAAAACGCTGAAGGAGAAATAATAAAGGCCGAATGAACTACCCGTAGATAGTTGCGAGTTATCTGATAAGGCCCCCTAACCCTCAATCCCTTTCCCCCTAAAGGGGGCAAAGGAAGTCACCGCGACGCCGGTAGTTACCTGCCCCCGATACGGGGAAAGGTGTCACAAAGTGACGGAAGGTGGCTTTTTACCACGACGTAAGCGTCGAGGAATTCTATCGATCAAAACGGCGAAGTCATTAAGTGGGGTGCAATCAGGATACTGTTGTGCGTTGGTTTAAAACAATCGTTCAGGTTGTCTCTCCGAGCATTTCGTCTTTTATTGCATCGATCTTCATCGACAGATCGAGCCACTCGTCATCGAGCGATCCTTTCCGGTTTTTCAGGACTTCATACTCGTTGAGCGTTTCGTTGAATTTCACGCGGTCATTACACTGTAGCGGGTCGGCAAGCACCGACTCAATTTGCCTGATACGGTTTTCAATTGAGCGAATTTCCTTTTCGATTTCCCCTATTCGCTGTTTGAGATGCTTCGTTTTACGGTGCAGCTCGTTGCGGAGCTCTCCCTCGCGGCGTTTACGGTCTTTTTCAAGTATTTTTTCAGTCGGCCGGGAAGGAGTATCCGAAACGGGAGAAATTTCTGCATCACGGCCGGTTTCCTGCTCTTTTTTATAACAGTACTCATTGTAGTTCCCGAGATAGACGGTCACTGTGCCATCTACAATCTCAACGATTTTATTTGCGGTTCTATCGATGAGATCGCGATCGTGGGTAACAAAACAGAGAGTGCCGTCATACGACTGGAGAGCATCCACGAGTACATCGCGTGAAGGTATGTCGAGGTGGTTCGTGGGTTCATCCATGAGGATGAGATTCGCTGGCCTGAGAAACAGTTTGGCCAGCGCCAGCCGTGCCTTTTCGCCTCCAGAGAGAACCGAAACCTTTTTCGCCACATCGTCGCCTCTGAACAGAAACGAGCCGAGCATGGTACGGAGACGCTCATCATTCTCATCGACTGATGCCCGTCTCATTTCCGCAAGAACAGTATTATCCTGCATAAGCTGCTCGGTCTGATACTGGGCATAGTAGACCACCTGGACATTGTGACCGAGTGTACGTGTTCCTTCGTTTTGCTTCAAGGTTCCCGCAAGCAGCTTGAGGAGTGTTGTTTTCCCGGCGCCGTTCGGTCCGACAAGCGCAACCTTGTCTCCGCGGACAAAGGTAAGATCGAGGTTCCGGTAAACCTGTTTCGTATCATCATACCCGAACGAAAGCCCGGCAAGACTGAGCACCGCTTTTCCGCTTCGCGGGGACGGCGGGATAAACAACCGGACAGTTCGTTCGGTCCGTGGAGCGGATATGCGTTCCATTTTTTCAAGACGTTTGATTCTGCTCTGAACCTGCGTGGACTTGGTATTTTTTGCCCGGAAACGATCGATGAAGCGCTGCTCGCTTTCGATAAAACGTTCCTGGTTTTTAATGGTGGCCTCGATAATTTCCATCTCCTTGTCCCTCATCTGCCGGTATGCATCATAATCGCCCTGATAAAGCCGGGCGGAACCGGGTTCCATGGCGATTATCTTTGTAACCGTACGGTTGAGAAACCGTCGATCGTGGCTGATGATAAGAACTGCGCCGGCATAGTCCCTGAGATAATTTTCGAGCCATATGACAGCATCGAGGTCGAGATGGTTTGTCGGCTCATCGAGGAGCAGAATGTCAGGCTCGCTGAGAAGAAGCTTTGCAAGACCCGTGCGCATGCGCCATCCGCCGCTGAATTCCGACATGGTGCGAGAGAAATCGACATCCTTGAATCCGAGGCCGGCGAGGATAATCTTGGCTTCGTATTCGAGGGTATATCCCCCGGAATGCTCATAATGAGCCTCAATTTCACCAAGCTCCCGCATAAGGTGCGCCTGATCTTCACGGTCGGTTGTTTCAGCGAGTTCGTCAAGGATCAGTTTTCGCTTGTGCTCGAGTTTCTGGGCGCTGGTCCGGGCGCTCATGACCTCGCCGAGCAGCCCGTGACCGGAATCAAAGGAAACGTTCTGCTCCAGATAGCCGATTGTCGCACCTTTTTGAAGATGTATCGAGCCGGTATCATATTCCGCATTACCGGATATCATATCGAGCAGAGTTGTTTTACCCGACCCGTTCGGCCCGATAACACCATACCGGTCACCGGCATAGAGAGTAAAAGACAACCCGGAAAAAAGAATTCTGGTTCCGAATGACTTTGATATATTTGAAACGGTCAGCATATTGGTTATATTATCTCATCATTGCATTGACAATAAAAGGTCGATCCGGTATAACCTGAAGATAATGCAGGCTTTAACCTCATGTAATTGATAAAATATATCGAACGTATAATATAGCTTCAATAATTATATGAGTCAATGTATTCCGATACCCATGCCAGGCTCAATGGAACTTTTCCATGTATTACGGGTTTAATCCCTGCTTACCTGCTTCGCCGAACTACGGTGAGTGTTTTCGATAAATATTGTTCCGTGGAGATATCATGACAGAAAGAAGTGAATATGTATTCGAGGTAAGCATCGATGATTTTGAACAAAAAGTTATCGCCGCTTCCCATGAAAAGGTTGTTCTGGTCGATTTCTGGGCAGAATGGTGCAGTCCATGTAAAATGCTCGGGCCCGTTCTCGAAAAGACTGTCGCATCGTTCAATGGCCGGGTAGTGCTGGCGAAAGTGAATGTCGACAATAACCGTGAGCTGGCTATGCGATTCCGTATTCAGAGTATCCCATCGGTGAAGATCTTTTCACGGGGGGATGTAGTCGATGAATTTATCGGGGTAATTTCCGAATCCGAGATTCTTGCCCGATTAACCTCCGCAGCCGGCGATGAGAAGGACGAGATGATTCACCATGCCGATGCTTTGTTGCAACAGGAACATCTCCCTGAAGCCGAAGCTCTTTACAAGAAGATATTACAGGAGATTCCCGATCATTCGGGAGCGCTTATCGGCCTTGCCCGTATCGCACTCATGAATGACGATACGGTTCAGGCTCAGGAGCTTCTTTCAAAAGTGGATCAATTTGACAACCGTCACGAAGAAGCCGCATCGCTTCTCGGTATTCTCGATTTTATCAAAGTCTGCAATGATTCGGGGGGATTCGATTCATGCCGGTCGAAACTGCAGCAGAATCCGGACGATCTTGATGCGCTTTACACCATGGGAAATTGCTTTGCGGCGGAGGCCAGATTCGAAGAAGCACTCGAAACGTTTCTCGGAATAGTCAAACGCAACGCCACATTCGGGAACGGGAAAGCGCGTTTGGCCATGATCACGATCTTCTCGATCCTCGGTCACGGCAATCCTGTCACCTCGAAATACCGTGAGCTCCTCGCACGTGTTCTGTTCTGAGAGTGATATCATCCGCAGAACGAACAATGCAGGAAATAACATTCAACCGGAGATGCCGTGAAAACCATGTGATTTGCATTGACTTTACAGTGCAAATTTTATATTTTTGAAAATTCGGAGCCAACGTAGCTCAGTCGGTAGAGCAGCTCACTCGTAATGAGCAGGTCACTGGTTCGATTCCAGCCGTTGGCTCCAATAAAAACAGGCGCTTACAAGGCGCCTATTTTTTTGTCGTGTACACGTTCGGTGTGCACGGTTTTTCATATTCAGGGAATGATGGGATTGTCAGCGGTTGATTGTCATCAGGTAAGCCGAGGTTCTTACTCTATAGTCAGGGACATGAGTACATGTGGACAATCCAGTGTCGGCACGGGTGACGAAGAGCATCACAGGGAGCATGTCACTTATTCTTTTGACGGGCTGCTCTTTTTCTATCGCTCTCGACAAGCAACCGTTTTCGGAGCCTGATCCACTTCGGAGTCACCTCAACAAGCTCATCGTCCTGAATGTATTCGAGTGCGATCTCGAGGCTCATTTCACGCGGCGGCCTGGTTCTTGCCGAATCATCCTTACCCACTGCCCGGAAATTAACAAGTTGTTTTTGCTTGGTCAGGTTAACGGTGATGTCGTTTTCCTTGCAGTGTTCTCCCACGACCTGTCCCTCATAGATCGGTACACCGGGATTTACGAAAAAGAAACCGCGGTCGTAAAGAGAATCGAGAGCATAAGCGGTTGACTGGCCGGTCTCACTGGCAATTATAACACCTGCCTGTCGCTGCGGGATATCTCCCCGCAGAATACCGTAGTGCTCAAAGAGATGGTGCATGACCGCCCGGCCTTTTGTTGCGTTCATCATACGGGTATGAAGACCGAAAAGCCCCCGTGAGGGAATCAGAAACTCCATATGGACATTATCGCTGTCACCAGTACCCACCGCCATGGTGAGCAACTCGGTACGGCGTTCGCCGACAATATTCATGACTGAACTCTGGCAATCGGAGGGACAGTCAACGACAAGCCGTTCAATCGGCTCATGGAGCTTACCATCAATCTCGCGAATGATCACTTCCGGTTTACCCACGCAGAATTCAAAACCCTCTCGCCGCATATTCTCTATGAGAATCCCGATGTGTAAAAGTCCCCGCCCCGAAACTAAAAACTCATGGGCGGTTGGTCCGGAATCAACCCTGAGCGCCACATTCTGCTGCAGTTCCCGTTCAAGACGCTCCTTGATTTTAGTGCTGGTCACTAATTTGCCATCCTGCCCGGAGAAAGGGCCATCGTTAATCCTGAACGTTGTGTGCATAGTAGGCTCATCAACTTTAATAGTCGGCAGTGCGGCGGGAGAGACGGGGCACGCTACGGTATCGCCTATGTCCACCGGATCGAGCCCTGAAACCGCACATATGTCTCCGGCGCTGGCGATATCCACAGGAATTTTTGTCAGGCCTTCAAAGCGAAAGAGTTGCACAACCTTCTGACGGGTAATCGAACCCGACCTGCTGATAACGGTCACCATTCCGCCTGTGGAAACTTCTCCGGCATAAATTCGCCCAATAGCAATTCTGCCGACATACTCGGAATGATCAAGAGTATTGACCAGCATCTGGAAGGGCTTCGACGGGTCATTTGCCGGAGCCGGAATGTGGTTAATTATCGCTTCTAAAACCGAACGCATGTCACTGGCAGGGGCGGCAAGATCGGTTGTTGCCCAGCCCTGTTTAGCCGACGCATATACAACCGGAAAATCAAGGGCATTATCATTTGCGTTGAGTTGTACCAGCAGGTCAAACACATCATTCACTACTGTATCGGGACGTGCATTGAGACGATCCACCTTGTTGACTACCACTATCGGTTTAAGGCCATGTTCAAGCGCCTTGGACAAAACAAACCGCGTTTGCGACATGGGGCCGTCGAAAGCATCGACAAGAAGCAGAACACCGTCCGCCATTTTCAGAACACGTTCCACCTCGCCGCCGAAATCGGCATGACCGGGAGTGTCGATGATGTTGATCTTATATGAAATCCCATCGAGACCGGTATAACGAAGTGAGCAATTCTTGCTCAAAATGGTAATGCCACGCTCGCGCTCAATGGGATTTGAATCCATAACGAGTCCATGCTGACCTCCGGCGAGTTTATCCAGATCTTCGCTTCGGAACATGCCGGACTGATAGAGGAGCTGGTCAACCAGTGTGGTCTTGCCATGGTCGACATGGGCAATAATGGCAACATTTCTTATGGTGGAAACAGGACATATGGTATCTGTTATCATATGATCATTTCATACAAAGGATTAATAGCAAAACAGACAGAGACAGCTTGATAATATAATCAAAATGGAATAATATTGCAATGGAAATAAAGAAATAACAACACTGGCAACCCCCCATTTTTTAAGAACATTTTTTTTAGATGTTACTTCCTTTGCGTGCCCAAAGGAAGTAACCAAGGAAAGGGCACCCCGTGAAAAGGCTTTTCAACGGGTTTATAAATTCACAGGCTTTAACGGTCTATATTCTATTTATAATCAATGTATTACAATACAATTCATCGTGGATTTTAGGGGGTCACCAGCATAAATCGGCATAGTACCATACTGAACGTCATGACCTGAATTTCTTGCCGTTTTCAGTTTCAAACCGGCTTAAAATTGCTGGAAATCATGGGAGATTTTGATTATATTTCATAGTTCATGACAGGATCATGGATAAACGTATCCTGAATAAATCGACAGCAAAAAACGATTTGTCCATGGAGGTAGGCTCGCATGAATCTGAACAAGTTTACCTTGAAAAGCCAGGAAGCTCTCGAACGGGCTCAGAATCTCGCAGCGGAATACAGTCATTCCCAGATAGAACCGGAACACCTCCTCCTCTCGCTTATTACCCAGGAGGACGGCCTTGCCCGAAATATACTCTCAAAACTGGAAGCAAATCCCGATGCCGTCGAATCCCGTGTCCGCGAAGTACTCGGCGCCATGCCCAGGGTGCACGGTCAGGCTCAGGTATATCTTTCCCAGTCGGTCACATCGATTCTCAACGGCGCACAGAAGGAAGCGGACAGGCTCAAGGACGAATACGTAACCGTCGAGCACCTCCTCATTGCAATCAGCGCCGAAAAATCGTCCCGCGCCGCCGATATTCTGAATTCGTTCGGGGTGTCCAGGGACGCTATTTACAAAACCATGGTGGAACTCCGGGGAAAACGGACCGTCACCGACCAGGACCAGGAATCGAAGTACCAGGCGCTCGAACGGTATACCCGCGATCTCACCAAGCTCGCCCGGGATGGTGAACTCGACCCCGTCATCGGCCGTAACGATGAAATCAGGCGCGTCATGAAAGTCCTGAGCCGGAGAACCAAAAACAATCCGGTGCTTATTGGTGAGCCGGGTGTCGGCAAAACAGCGGTGGTCGAGGGTCTCGCCCAGAAAATCATACAGGGCGATGTCCCGGAATCGCTCAAAAACCGCCGCGTCCTTCTGCTCGACCTTGCGGGCATGATTGCCGGGAGCAAGTTCCGCGGTGAATTCGAGGAGCGCATGAAAGCAGTCATCAACGAGGTCGAGGAGGCTGCCGGCTCGGTTATCCTGTTCATTGACGAGCTCCACACCCTTGTCGGAGCGGGCGCTGTCGGGGGCGCCATGGACGCGTCGAACATGCTCAAACCCGCGCTTGCCCGTGGCAAACTCCGCACCATCGGCGCCACTACTATCACCGAATATCGTCAGAACATCGAAAAGGATGCCGCACTCGAACGCCGTTTCCAGCCGATCCTGGTCAAGGAGCCGACGGTGGAGGAAACGATTTCGATTCTCCGCGGTCTCAAGGAAAAGTACGATGTGCACCACGGCGTACGGATACAGGATTCCGCCATTATCGCCGCGGCGAAGCTGTCCGACCGTTACATCAACGACCGTTTTCTTCCCGATAAGGCCATCGATCTCATCGATGAAGCCGCGGCGGAGCTGCGGATAGAAATCGATTCGATGCCCTCCGAGATGGATGCCATCCAGAAGCGTATCATGCAGCTCGAAATTGAAAAAGCGGGCATCAGGAAGGAAAAGGACGCCCGCGACCGGCTCAAACCAATCGACGAGGAGCTCGCGCAGCTCAACGAGGAATTCTCGATCCTCAAGGCTCAATGGCAGGCGGAAAAATCGGTGGTCACGGATATACGGTCGCTCAAGGAAAAAACCGAACAGCTCAAGACCGAAGAAGCCCATGCCGAACGTGAAGGCAACCTCGAACGTGCCGCAACCATACGGTATGGTGAGCTTGTCGCGGTTGAAAATAAACTGAAAGAAGCCGAAAACCGTCTTGCGCAGACACAGCAGAATCAGCGGATGGTGCGCGAGGAGGTTTCAGAGGAAGACATTGCGGAAGTCGTCGCTAAATGGACCGGGATACCGGTATCGCGGCTTCTCGAAAGCGAACGCGACAAACTCGTCCACATGGAAGAGCGTATCCACGACAGGGTCGTCGGCCAGGAAGAGGCTGTCAGGGCGGTCTCGAATGCGGTGAGACGCTCACGGGCGGGGCTCGGCGATGCGAACAGGCCCATCGGATCGTTCATGTTCCTCGGCCCGACCGGTGTCGGTAAAACCGAGCTTGCGCGGGCGCTCGCGGAATTCCTCTTCGATGACGAGAACGCCATGATCCGTATCGACATGAGCGAGTACATGGAGAAACACACCGTATCGAGGCTGATCGGCGCCCCTCCGGGATATGTCGGTTATGAGCAGGGCGGACAGCTCACCGAGGCTGTCAGGAGACGTCCCTACCAGGTAGTGCTGTTCGACGAGATCGAAAAGGCGCATCCGGATGTTTTCAATGTCCTTCTCCAGGTTCTCGATGACGGCAGGCTTACCGATGGACAGGGTCGCACGGTGGATTTCCGCAATACGATCATCATTCAGACATCGAACATCGGCTCTGATATAATCGGCGAGTACTCACAGGAACCCGGGGCTGGCGGCGCGGTCACGGGAAAGGTCATGGAGCTTGTCCGCCGCAGTTTCAGGCCGGAATACCTGAACCGACTCGATGAGATCATCATGTTCCATGCGCTTTCACACGACAATATCAGAACCATCGTGAAGCTCCAGCTTGACCGCCTTGCCGGCCGTGTGAAAAACAACATGGATATCGAGCTCGAATTCTCCGGCAAGCTGATCAATCACATTGCGGATGCGGGTTTCGATCCCACATACGGCGCCCGGCCCATAAAACGGCTTATTCAGCGCGAAATCGAAAACGGGCTTGCATCGGAGATGCTGACCAGAAACCTTCCCGAAAAGGTTACTGTTGACTTTGACAATGGAAAGATCGTTTTTTAGTAAGATTAGCCATTTTTCAGTGCGCTCCCGGTTTTTTTCACGATACGGAGATCAAACACTGACCGTTATGTTTCACAGATGATAATCCCTTTATAAAAGGGGTGCCGCCATGATTACCGTATACAGTTACAACATAGCGGAAGGAACGCTGTCGAAACCGACAATAAAAGAGCTTCCGGTTGTTTTTGAGTCTGAAAATGTCGATTTATGGGTCGATCTGGAAGCGCCGACAGCTGAAGAAGCCGCGATTCTGCGTACGGTATTCAACTTCCACGAACTCGCAATCGAAGACTGTATAGCGACCGATATCGAAGAGGCGAAACTCGATGACTATGAAAGCTATCTGTTCCTAGTCTTTCAGGCCGTTTTTTATAACAACGAGCGCTTATCGTTCGACATCACCGAACTCGATCTCTTTTTCGGGGAAAACTATGTGGTAACACATCACAAGAAACCCACGGTCGGAATAAACCAGCTCAAGCACCGTCTTGAAAAAGGAATAGACTTCATGGCTCAGGGAACCGACGAAATTCTCCATGCAATTGTCGACTCCCTCGTCGATAACTACACGCTGACGTTCAAGAAGCTCGAACGGAGCATCTACGCCATCGAGGGAGAAATCCTCTCCGAACCGACCAAAAAGACTTTTAACAATATTTTCAGACTCAAGCGCGGCCTCATCAACCTCCGCCGTATCATCGCGCCAGAAGAAGAGGTTCTTGAAATCCTGGCCAATTCGGAACACGAGCTGATTCAGGAAGAAAACAAATTCTATTTCCAGGATGTTCACGACCATATTTCAGCTATTCAGGGTCTCCTTGACTCCTATATGGAAATGGTTACGGGCACGATGGACACCTATGTCAGCATTTCAAATCACCGTATGACCGACGTGATGATCATGCTCACCATAATTTCCACCATTATGCTCCCTCCGACGCTTATCGCAAGTATTTACGGCATGAATGTAAATTTACCTTTTTCCGACAGTCCGCACATTTTCCTGATCATCTCCATTATAAGCATGGCGTTTGTCGGTTTCATGCTGTTGTACTTCAAGAAAAATGACTGGTTTTGATCATGAAATCAGCTCCTGACCGTGATACGATAGCGATTACAGACCTCGGCGCCTATAAGCGGAATCTAGAAAAGATCCGGAACTTCACCGGTCCCGAAGTTCGTCTCATGGCAGTTGTCAAGGCGAATGCTTACGGACATGGCATGGTCGAATGCGCCCGAACCGCTCATGCGGCAGGGGCTTCCATGTTCGGTGTCGCCCTCGCCGCAGAGGGGGAAATCCTCCGTAAAGCAGGTCTGACCGGGCCGGTTCTCGTCATGGCCCCCGAATCGCGGGATCACTGGAAGACATTCCTCGACAACGATTTAACCATGGCCCTTACTTCCTTTGAAATGCTTGAGGAGATACGGACTCTGCTCGCTGGAGAAGAAACATCGCTGGCCGTTCACATCAAGGTCGACACCGGTATGGGTCGAGTCGGAGTCGCTCCGGAAAAAGCTCTCGAACTTGCCGAGCGTGCATATGATACTCCCGGCATTGCAGTCGAAGGAATATTCAGCCATTTCCCCTCCGCCGACGAAGACCGTGACGACTATACACGCCGTCAGATCGATTGTTTTGAAAACCTGCTCGACCGGCTTTCACAAAGGGGAATCCGGCCGCCTCTGGCTCACATGTGCAATTCCGCGGGAACGCTGAAATTCCCCGAAGCTCATTTCGATCTCGTACGGCCCGGAATCATGACATACGGTCTTCTGCCATACCCGGGAAGCAAGGAAAAACTGGAGCTTGAACCGGTCTTGTCATTCTACAGCAGAATAGGCTTTATCAAGGAAGTGCCATTGCAAACGCCGGTCTCGTACGGTGGGACATTCGTCACCGGCCGTCCCTCACGGCTCGCCACCGTACCGGTCGGATACGCCGACGGGTATCGCCGTCACCTCTCGAACAGGGGGCGCGCACTTGTCAACGGAATACCGGTACCCGTTGCCGGTCGAATCTGTATGGATCAGACGGTGTTCGACATAACCGATGCAGGCGATGTCCGTGTTGGTGACACCATTACGCTTATCGGAAGGGACGGCGATGAACGAATTACGGTCGAAGAACACGCTTCACTAGTGGGGACAATCAGCCATGAAATTGTTACGGGAATCACCAGTAGAGTTTTTAGAGCCTTTATCGAAGCCACCTGAAAAGGTGTATGTGACCGGAGTCGATTGCGGCCGATTCCGGGTTTATCTTGCGGGAACTTCACGGGGACTCGTGCATGTGTCGATGGAGGGAACTCTCCGGTCGCTGGAAAAGAAAATCCGGATGGAATGGAATGCCGAAGTGGTCGAAGACAGCGCGCCATTCGAAATTGTTTCCGAAGACCTGCGGGCTTATTTTTCTGGAGTTCCCGGGCCAATCCGCGGTATCGTGCAGCCGGTAAGGACAACACCGTTCACACTGGAAGTTCATCGCCTGCTTGCACGGATACCCTTCGGGAAAACGCTTCAGTATGGTGAAATTGCGGAGCTTATGGGAAAACCCGGAGCAGCCCGTGCCGTCGGAAATGCGTGCGGGAGAAATCCTGTCATGCTTGTTGTACCCTGTCACCGTGTGGTCGCCACCAGCGGTCTCGGGGGTTTCGGCGGCGGCCTCGATATGAAAAAAATGCTGTTGAGGCTCGAGAGCGTTTAACTCCATCTGTGCATAAATTATAATGGAACGTGGATTTACTCAAATCGGGCGGATTTTCACGAATTTGTTTTTTATATATCATTGTAATAATGTCGATTTTAATTGTACGCAAAGATAGTATTAATAATATATTGTGTCTCTTTGTGCCTTTGTGTCCCGGTGGTGATGAAACATGTCATTACATGAATTTTCTTTCTCCGTTTCCTCCGTGTCTCCGTGGTGAAATATTTTAAACACTTTCAGATAAACACGGGTTAGGTAGTATGAGCCTGCGAGATATTACACTGGGCCGTTTTGTCTACGGCACATCGTTTCTCCACCGTCTCGATCCCCGCGCGAAGCTTGTGTGTCTTCTCATTATCATGTGCGGTCTGTTCGGTATGAGCGGGTGGCGCCCGCTTCTTTTTACAGGGCTTTATACAGCGCTTGCATGCGCGATGTCCGGCCTGACACCGTTCTATCTGGCTCGGAGCATTATGCCGTTTAAATGGCTCATCCTTGTCACCGTCCTCCTCAATGTGCTGTTCGTGGGTGGCCACATTCTTGTTGAGGCCCCTCTCCCCTATGGCGGTATAACAAAAGAAGGGCTTATGCTGGGAACCCTGTACGGGTCACGTATCGCACTGCTCGTGCTCGCGGCTTCCCTTCTGACATTGACGACCGAACCGATAGTGCTCGTGACCGGTGTTGAAAAAATGCTGTATCCCCTGTCGAAAATTGGTATGAAACCCCAGGAGCTGGCAATTGCGATGGTAATAACCATTCGTTTCATTCCCGTTCTTCTCGATGAGGCGGTGAAAATCAGCAAATCCCATGCGGCGCGGGGTTTTAACCCGAACAGGGGGCTGAAGGCACGCCTGAAATCGGTGTCCATGCTCATGGTGCCCCTCCTGACATCGTCCATCAGGAGAGCCGAACACCTCGCGGTTGCCATGGACTGCCGCCTCTACCGGAGTGAAGTGCAGCGAACCCGTTACAGGGAAATTCATATGTCGTTTCGCGACTGGGCGGTTTTGTCCGTGACGGCTGTTTTTGTTCTCGGTATGACGATAGTGTAGTTTCGAGTTTGTATCGTTTATAACAGGGAAAAGCGCAGTTTTTAACCCAAATATTTCTCAATGGTAAAAGTATGTGCTTTGGATGCTGAAACGAGTTCAGCATGACCGTGAATCATGTCACCCTGAACTTTTTCAGGGTCTGCATTTCCTAAGTATCGTAAAAGTTTTATAAACAAACCGGATGCGAAATATCAATCACGGAATCGAATGAATACACGTACGATTAAACTTGTCATCGAATATGATGGCACACGATTCGCGGGCTGGCAGGTACAGCCGGAAGCGAGGACGGTGCAGAGCGTTATCGAAGAAGCTCTCGGTAAGGTTCTCCATAATCCTGTACGGCTTGTCGCGGCGGGACGGACCGATGCGGGTGTCCATGCCGCCGGTCAGGTGGCATCGTTCAGGACTACATCAGATATTGACACAGCCCGCCTGAAACGAGCGCTCAATGCGTTGTGCCCGCGCGATGTGACCGTGCTGGAGCTCTCTCAGGCACCTGATGGTTTCAACGCGCGTTTCAGTGCAGTGTCGCGGAGCTACCGGTATATGTTATCCACCCGTCGCCTGTCCATAGGCCGCTCCTACGCATGGCATGTGCCTTACAGACTGGACAGGGAACTCCTCATGGCATCTACACAGTGTCTCGATGGCGCCTGTAATCTCCGGGGATTTTCAAAAGGACAGGAAAACGATGATTTTTCGACTGTTATCCTGAAAAACCAGTGGAAGTTTGACGATAATTTGATGATATTTGAAATCACGGCGGTCAGGTTCTTCCACCACTCCGTGCGAAGCATCGTGGGAAGTGCCGTTGATGTGGCCCGCAGAAAAGCACCTGCCGATCTGCTGCGCCGGATTCTGGAAACACGCGACAGACGCCTTGCAGGGACAACCGCTCCACCGACCGGTCTTTGCCTGGTCAGCGTTGATTATGGAGAATAAGAAAAATGTATGTCTCAAAAAATAATTCCCATCAGACGACAGGCCGGACAAACCGGCTGAAATACACCGCCCTGGTGTTTATTGGAATTCTGATCGGATCGGTGTTCACGGTGAAACAGGGATTTTTTACAGGCAGCGACCGGAACCTCGATAACGGAATCGTCGCTGTGGCACAGACGGGTTCACCGGCAATTCCCCGTGATATTCCCGAGTACGAGCGGGCTGTCATCGAAGCGACACACAAAGCCCTCCCTGCTGTTGTCAGCATCCACACATACGGGACACGGAATGTTCTCTATACGTTCCGCGATCCCCTGCTCAACATGCTTTACGGCGGCCGTATCGGAGAGCAGAACGTTTCTTCTCTCGGTTCGGGTGTTATCATCGATAGAGATGGAACCATCATATCAAATGATCATGTCATCAATCTTGCCCAGGATAATCCCCGGATGAGAATTCAGGTCTCCCTTACCGACGGAAGGACATTCGAGGCTAAGCTTCTCAAGTCGTTTCCCCGCCAGGATATCGCCATCCTGTCGATCAAAGCGAAAAACATCCCGTACCTCGACCTGGGATCCTCGGGTGATCTCGTGCAGGGGCAGACTGCTATCGCCATCGGGAATCCATTCGGGCCGAGCCTGACTCTGGGCCTTTCGGGCGGTGAGCCGACAGTAACACGCGGTGTCATTTCGGCCCTGAAACGAAGCCTGACCATGGAAGACACCGAGGGCACTCCGCGATACTATCGAAATATGCTCCAGACAGACGCTTCCATCAACGAGGGCAATTCCGGCGGCGCGCTCATCGACCTCAACGGCAGGCTTATCGGAATCAATACCGCTATTTACACCGCGGGCGGCCCCGGTTCGATCGGTATCGGATTTGCTATCCCTGTCGACCGTGTGAAACTCATTCTGGATAATGTCCGGAATTACGGCGACATTCCGGATGCGTTTACCGGTATCACGGTTCAGCAGCTTACACAAAACACGCGGAGGAGAATAAATCTCCAGTCGGACAGCGAAGTAATGATTAAACATGTCGATTCGGGAAGTCCCGGTGATAGAGCCGGATTCAAACCGGATGATGTGATCGTCGGCGTCAACGGGCTGAATGTTACCACGATCGAGGAAGTACAGAACATGTTTCTGGGCGCTGTTCCGGGTGAGGTCTATACCCTCACGGTATACCGTGACGGCTCTTTCATGGAACTGAACCTCAAGCTCGGGATAAGTAAATAAACGGGAATTATTTAATCCTGTTTTAACAACTTCTGACCGAAATGAAACTAATACAATGTTCTTATTGTGGAAAGATACACAAATTCACAAAATATAATTTGTCAAAAAACACCGTATAAAGTATATTGGAGTATTAGGCGGTTTATGATGAAGATTGATCCCGATGGCTATAAATTATGTGTGATTTTTCTTTCGGGTGCCGTACTGGGATTTGGAGGCTACTATAAATTACAGTGGCCTGTGTTTTTATGGCTGGTATGGTTTTTTTTGATAATAACCGTTTTTTCCCTGTTTTTTTTCCGCGATCCCCGGAGGATCATACCGCCCGACGCACATTCGGCGGTTTCGGCGGCCGATGGTGTGGTCGTTGATGTGTCGACAGTCGAAGCGGACGGATTCGAAGGGGGAAAGGCATTACGAATCGCAGTGTTCATGAATGTTTTTAATGTTCATGTGAACCGGACCCCTGTTGACGGCAGGGTAATACGGACTATACACAGGAACGGAAAGAAGCTTTCCGCGTTTAACAAGAGGGCCGAATACGAAAACGAACATGCCGATACTGATTTTGCGACATTATCGGGTCAGGTGAGGATTCGTCAGATTGCGGGTCTTATTGCTCGGAGAGTAGTTACACGGGTAAAGGATGGTGATGAGCTCAAAAAAGGGGATAGAATCGGTTTAATACGGTTTGGCTCAAGAGTTGACGTTTTTTTCCCGATTAATTATATACCCGCTGTTTCAAAGGGCGATCATGTCCGGGCGGGCGAAACGGTAATTGCCCGTATCCCGGCCGGCGATACCCGGAAGTAAATTCCGGACGGTATATAAGGAAAAGGAGACAATTTCATGAAGCTCCATAAAACAAAAGTGGTTCTGCCCACAATATTCACTCTGGGTAATGTGTTCTGTGGTTTTCTTGCCATCAACAATGTGGTTGAAGGCTCACAGGCTTCAATGGTTTCGGCGGCATGGTGGATTATCATTGCCGGTATTTTCGATGCGCTCGATGGTAAAATAGCCCGTCTCACCGGGACATCATCGGAGTTCGGCATTGAATTCGACTCGATTGCCGATGTTATTTCCTTTGGTGTCGCCCCGGCTGTTCTCATATATAATTACTCGCTTCGTGAATTCGGAAGAATCGGTTATTTCTTCGCATTCTGTTTTCTCGCTGCCGGCGCTCTCCGTCTGGCACGATTCAACCTGAGCGCAAACACCGGAAAAAAGAAGTTTTTTACCGGTATGCCCATCCCTGCCGGGGCGGGTATAGTAGCCGCATATGTCTTGTTTACCGAGAATGTTTGGGGCGGAATCGGTCAGATAGATATAGCAATAGCCATTACTATTCTATCTTCGATTGCAATGGTGAGTCATTTCAAATACAATGTCCTCCCGAAAATCGGATTTGGAAATCGAAAAGATTTTATTAAAAGTATCTCCTTTCTTGTATACATAGCCATAATTGCCCGGTTCCCCGATGAAGTATTTTTCCCGACCGGTATCCTTTATCTTTTTTCGGGTCCCGTAAGAGATCTGACTGCACCGGCAGTCAACCATGTTTTTAATAAAGTCGACAGCAGGTGATATTCATACCTGTGCGGAGATGTGATGAGAGGTAAAAATATCGGTACGTTGATCGTTACGCTTTTTGTCGGAGTTCTGATCGGAGGTGCGCTCGGACAGCTTCTCGGACTTTTTCTTCCCGGCGATCATATCGTTGCAAAAGCGCTCGTTGATCCCCTTTTAACCTATGTTGCCGGCCCGTGGGATTTGAATCTTATCATCATCGTTATAACTTTAGGTTTTCAGATGCATATCAATTTTTTCAGCATATTGGGCATTGTCGGTGCCTGGTATTATTATAAGTATTCTTACTGATATCAATTCCTGCCTGTCAGGATTCATTACATGGAGGTGAGTATTATGTTTGGACTTGGCCCAATGGAACTTGTCATAATCTTTCTTATAATCCTTCTTGTGTTCGGCGCCAAAAGAATTCCGGAAATCGCCCAGGGTCTCGGGAAAGGAATCAACGAATTTAAAAAGGCTGCCAGAGAAGTCACCAGCGAGCTTGATGTTGATAAAACTTCAACTCCGACCACTCATGTCAGAAATGAGTTAAAAGGCCAGCCTGTGCAACCGCCTGTTGAAAAAAAAGAAACACGTGAAGGTTGAATCATAACACATCCCTCTTTTACCTTATGATGTACACCGTGATACATGGGAAGCTCTATTGACATCCACAGGAGGGATGTTTTTTTTCAATACCGTTAAACCGGATCACTGTCGTCGCTGCCCAAGGATACCGGACTGCAGGAGGTATTAGTTTGGAATTATTCGAGTTGAGAGCTCGTGAACTCGCAAAGAAAATCAGAACGGGAGAAGTTTCATCGGTCGAAGCTACAGAAGCTGTACTCCGCAGAATCGAACAACTCGAACCCATTATCAACGCTTACATTACCGTTATAGCCGATAAAGCCCTCGATCGCGCACGGTCTCTTGACGATAAACGCGCCCGGGGTGAAGACACAGGTCCGCTCGGCGGTGTTCCCATGGCCATCAAGGATTCGATCATAGTCGCCGGAACACGAACTACCGCCGGATCTCACATTCTTGAAAACTATATTCCACCCTATAATGCCCATGTTATCGATAAGCTGCTCGATGCAGGAGCGGTGTTTGTCGGAAAATCCAATACCGACGAATTCACCATGGGTTCCACCTGCGAGACATCCTATTTCGGTACAGCGCGAAACCCGCACAACATCGACAGGGTAACCGGAGGTTCCTCGGGAGGCTCGGCAGCAGCGCTCGCCGCTCATGAGTGTATCGCAGCTCTCGGCTCGGATACCGGCGGTTCCATCAGGCAGCCGGCTTCCTTCTGCGGAGTTGTCGGCATCAAGCCTACCTACGGCCGTGTTTCACGGTTCGGCCTGATCGCTTATGCATCCTCGCTCGACCAGATAGGGCCCATGACAAAATCTGTCGAGGATTCCGCGCTTGTTCTCTCGGTCATCGCCGGTCACGACAGACGTGATTCGACCAGCCTCGACGAGCCCGTTCCCGATTATATCGCCGAAACAGACGCGGGAGTGAAAGGGCTCAGGGTCGGTCTCCCACGCGAATATTTCGGTGAAGGGCTCGATCCCGAAGTTCTGAAAGTTACCCTCGAAGCGGTGGATATTCTGAAATCGGAGGGGATAGAAATCGTCGATATTTCGCTCCCCCACACCGAATACGCGGTACCGACCTATTATCTTCTGGCCACAGCGGAGGCATCCGCGAATCTGGAGCGGTACGACGGCGTGCGGTACGGTCACCGTTCCGGGGACGCCGAGAACCTGTATGAAATGTACAGCAAATCACGCTCCGAGGGATTCGGCATCGAGGTGAAACGCCGTATCATGCTCGGCACGTACTGCCTCTCCGCGGGCTATTACGATGCATATTACCGTAAGGCGCAGAAAGTCAGACGGCTCATCAAGGAGGATTTCGACCACGCATTCGGGACAGTCGATGCCATCCTTGCTCCGGTCTGCCCTACAACCGCGTTCCCTGTCGGCTCCAAGATCAACGATCCCCTCCAGATGTACCTTGCGGACATCTATACCATATCGCTCAATCTTGCCGGACTGCCCGGAATCACTGTTCCGGCGGGGAAAGCTCGTGACGGTCTGCCCGTCGGCGTCCAGTTCATGGGAAGGATTCTCGATGAGAGCACCCTGTTCAGGATTGCCCGGGTTCTCGAACGGAATGTGGGATACCTGAATGTGGAAAAGGGGGCGGTCTGATGAGGTACGTTCCGACAATCGGACTTGAAATTCATTCCCAGCTTGCCACGAAGACCAAGATATTCTGCGGATGTTCCACCGAATTCGGCAGTGAACCCAATACCCACAGCTGCCCCGTATGCCTCGGCATGCCCGGTGTACTGCCCGTACTCAACAGGCAGGCGATTGAGCTGGCGATGCGCATGGGACTCCTGACAGGCGGGAACATCCAGCGTATGAGTTATTTCGCCCGTAAAAACTACTTCTACCCCGACCTTCCCAAAGGGTATCAGATAAGCATGTTCGAATTACCGCTCATCAGGGGCGGGCATCTGGACCTCCGAACATCGACCGGGGAAAAGACCATACGTTTCAACCGTATTCATCTCGAGGAGGACGCCGGGAAACTCATTCACATCGAGGGAGACACCAAATCCTATTTCGATGTCAACCGGTGTGGCGTACCGCTTATCGAAATCGTTACCGAACCTGATTTCGAGACCACCGAGGAAATAACGCTCTTTCTGAATACCCTCAAGGAAATGCTTATATTCTCCGGTGTTTCGCTGGGAAACATGGAACAGGGGAACATCAGGGTCGATGCAAATATCTCGATCAGGCCTGTAGGCCAGAAAAAACTCGGCACCAGAACCGAAATCAAGAACATGAATTCCTTTGTCAACGCTGCTATCGCGATCAACGCTGAAATCGAGCGTCAGACCGATATTGTTGAACAGGGCGGATCGATCGTCCAGGAAACCCTCCTGTTCGATGCGGCGCATAAAACGCTCGCGGCCATGCGGTCAAAGGAAGAGGCTCACGATTACCGGTATTTCCCGGAGCCCGACCTCGTTCCGGTTTTTGTCGATGACGAATGGATCGGGCGGGTCAGAAGCGAGCTGCCGGAAATGCGTGACCAGATGCGGCGGCGGTTCGAGACGGTATACCAGATACCTGCCTATGACGCGGAAATTCTTACGACATCTCCTGAGATCGCCTGTTACTATGAAGAAACCATTAAAGCGGGAGCCGATCCCAAAAAAGCATCAAACTGGATCATGGGCGAAGTCCTCCGGGTTTTGAATGAAACCCAGCTCCCCCTCGGCGAGTTTAAGATAAAGCCCCCCATGCTCGCCGGATTGCTTTCAATGGTTGAAAAGGGCACGATCTCCGGATCGATGGCTAAAACGGTATTCGATGAGATGAGGGCAACCGGGAAGGACCCGAAAGCAATCGTCGGGGAACAGGGACTCACCCAGATTTCCGACAAGGATGCGCTTGAAAAAATAGCCCGGGAAGTTATATCCTCCAGCCCGGATGAAGTTGCGAAATATAAGGCCGGGAAAACACAGGTACTCGGATTTTTTGTCGGTCAGGTCATGAAGGCTACCGGGGGCAAGGCAAATCCCGGAGAAGTGAATGCAATCATACGGGAGATACTTTCATGAAGCGACATATTCGGACTTTTGCGCGGATAACTGTTCCGGTGCTTCTGGGCGTCTTTTTATATACCGGCGGTGTCAATGCCCGGAGTATTAACGACAGTCTCGGCACATCGGGTTTTTCCTGGCTCAAATCGATTTCCGATGCCGAGATATCCGCTGCCGGTGAATGCCTCGCAGCCCGTGACACGCGCGCAGGACTTTTCGTTCATCCCGCCGCTGTGGCAGGATCGGATGACGGGACATTCAAGATGAGCTATATCTCCCATTATGTCGATACACAGTACGGCTCGATCGGTTATGCCCGGAAACTGCGAGGCCGCTACTGGGGATTCAGAATGAACTATGTCAACTACGGCGAATTTGTCCGGACGAACAAGGCGGGAGAAAAGACGGGCTCATTCGATGCGGGTGATATGGGTTTTACCGTGAATCTCGGTCAACGGCTGAGAGAAGACCTCAAGGTCGGCGCCATGGCTTCCTTCATGACATCGAAGATCGACGATTTTTCCGCCCAGGCCGTCTCGCTGGACCTCGGAATGCTCTATGATACGCCGTTCGAGGGCCTCTCGGTCGGCGCGGTGCTCATGAATCTGGGGACTGTCACCAAGAGTTACTCGACCGCATATAAAGACCGTCTGCCCGTACTCCTCACCGTAGGCGCCCGTAAAAAACTCTCTCATGCGCCGTTTACCCTTTATTCCGATGTCACCTTCCCGCGGGACAACGACATGGTGTATGCATTCGGCATCGAGATGTCGATCCGCGATATCATGTTCCTTTATGCGGGAACGAAAAGCAGGAGTGTGGCGGACCTGAATACGTTCAAATCCGAAACGGATTTTTCGGGGATAACGACATTCGGATTCGGAATAGCGCTCAACCGGTATCGTTTCAATTATGCCTATCTCCCCGATGATGCGCTCGAAGACATCCACAAAGTCACTGTCGGAATAAAGCTTCCGTAAAAATATCTTAACAAACCCGGATCAAAAAAAGCCGGCGCAACCGCGCCGGCTTTCTGTCATGTCCATCATATGTTCCTGTTTACTATAAACCTCACTGGATCATCGAAAACATCAATCGAATCTCCTCATTTGCGCTCCGATTCTTTTTTCAATTGCACGCGGAGTTCTTCGATCTTACCGCCGACAGCATCGAGCTGATCCTGAATCGCTTTGTCGCGCTGAATGGTGGGGCCGAGATCGACAAATTCGTTGGTGAAAACGGATTGCCTGTCTTTCGGATTCTCTTTCTCTTTAACCGCTTCAGGTCTCAGGTCGACGTTTTCAACTCCATTGAGAAAAGTGAGCGATCCGTTCCAGATATCGAGCTTCATCACTCCGATTACCCTTCCCCCGTCCGGACACCGTGCGATGATTGTTTCATTCACCTTATACGGCAGAAAATGTATATGGTCGGAGCTCGGATTATGTTCACGGGTATGACCGTAGATCAGAAGATTTATTCCGGGAACTTGTTGAACGAGTTTTTCCACGTTTTCTTTATCCATATATACCAGTGCAATAACAAGCTCTGCGCCTTCGCTCTTGAGCTTTGCGATCTCTTTCCGCGCTGTTTCGGCAGGGTCGAGGATATTAATCGTGTCACGTTCATTAAGAAAAGGTATTCCCATGGAAGT
>JAJFUH010000069.1 GCA_021372535.1 bacterium | reverse complement strand
TTCGAGGTGGATGTCACCAATGCGGTACGGTTCGACGGGGAGAACACCCTCGATGTGCGGGTAACCGATCCGGTGGGCAACTTCGACTGGAGCAACAACGATATGTACCGCTGGGGGAAGAATTGGGTTCCGGCCTACCACGGTTTCGGCGGCATCACCGGAAAAGTGTATCTCCGGGCGACCGACGGCGTATGGGTGGATGACATCTATGTGCAGAACACGCCAAAAGTTACGGAAGCGGAGGTGTTCGTCACCCTGAAGAACCTCACCGGCGCGGCACGGAAAGGGAAAATGACGGTCGTCGTCCACGAGTGGAAGAATCCTTCCGCTGTCCTCTGGAAAAAGACCCTGCCGTTGTCCATCCCGACCGGAAGCACGGTAGAATCCCTTTCGGTGAAGGTCCCAAAGGCGAAAGCATGGAACATCAGAGATCCTCATCTCTACATCGCCGCGGTTCAATTCACGAGCGACGACGGCGTGATCATGGATTCAATGGATCGACGGTTCGGGTTTCGCTGGTTCGAGATCGGGAAGAAGGACGGCGACGAACGGTTCTACCTGAACGGGAAGCGTGTGTTTGTCTTCGGCCCCATGCAGCGCGGATACTGGCCGAAGAACGGGATGTTCCCCACCCCGGAGATGGCACAGCGGAATGTGGAACTGCTCCTTAAAATGGGATTCAATACCTTCATCATGAACCAGTGCATGGCTCAGCCCGCGGCAACCGATATCTGCGACGAATACGGCATCCTGACCCATGCGGACCCCGGGGGATACCGCTGCAACGACCATCCGGATGAAAAAGCGGCCGTATGGCGGAGTGAAAAACTCAGGAGAATGATCCTGCGAGACCGCTCCAAGCCCTCGTGGTTCATCACGCTCCTGAAGGAGGAAACCAGCACCGAAGCGAGCGAGGACGACATTCGGAACATGAAAATGGTCCATGCGCTCGATCCGACCCGCCTCATTATCTACAACAGCGACCGGAACCGTCACAAGAAATTCACCGACACTTATGGCCCGGACCCCTTCAAACTCCATATGCGGCCGATGGACGACAGCCTGCACTATTACGGCTGGTTCAACCACCATCATTTTATCCCCACCGGCGGATGGATGGATGATTACTACCGGAATCCGTGGTTCTTTCTGCGCGGGCAGGTAGCCCCGGGCGACTCCGTTCATGGCTACGACAAGGGCGAACTGATCTGGCTGGGCGAGGAAGGAGCGTTCGGCACCATGATCCGGCTCCAGAAGATCAAGGAAGAGCTGGATCGTACGGGCGCCACCGGCTGGCAGGAAACGCTGCGCATGGACTTTTTCAACTCATACGACCGGTTTCTCGATGAGAGCGGATTCCGCAGCGCCTTCCCCACGGTGGACGATCTGACTCTGGCGCTCGGGAAAAACATGCACTACTATCACGGCCGTAATCTTGAGAACGTCCGCATCAGCAATGTGGTGGATGCCTACAATCTCAACGCATGGGCGTCCGATGCAATGACTCATACCGACCTCGTGGACCAGTATCGCAATCCCACCGGCGACCCTTCCATTATCGCCTATTATTCCCAGCCGCTGTATGTCGCGGTGAAAGTGCGCGCGACGGTTCTCCCGGCGGGGGCTACATCCATCGCCGATTTCTTTATTGTCAACGAACTGGATCTGAAAGGCAAGGGAGTTCTGGAAATCGAACTCCTCGATCCGGACGGGCGTGTAATCTTTACCAAAACCTTCGCGGTCCAGGTATCGGGAGGGGAAGAGTTCGGACAGCTTCTCGCGGAGGGTGTGCAGTTGCCCGCGATGACGAAGCCGGGATATTATTCGGTCAATGCCGCGATTAAAATGAATAATCAGGTCAGGGTCTCCGGTTCCGACAGGATATTTGTCGTGGATTATCGCTCCGGGCCCGGTTTACAGGGAAAGGGCGCGGTTATCGATACTTCGGGAGTCGTCAACGCCTTTCTGAAGGAGTCCCGGGGAATCACCCTCCCCGACTATGATCCTGCGGTCACCGACCCGGATTATATCATCATCGGCGGGCAGGACAGGAAAAACACAAACCAGCGGTATTACAGCGATCTTATGGAAAAAGTGTCCAACGGGGCGACTCTGATCGTTCTCGACCAGGCCGACCGCTGGGCACAGAGACTGGACGATCAGGCTCTCCGGTATGTGAATACCGTGCACTGGGGAAACGAAGGACGGTTCTTTGTCGGTAAAAGCACCTACCTGAACGGTCTTCCCCAGGCGCAGTCCATGAACTGGGAATATCAGGTGTTTTACAGCGGAAATCCCTGGGCTGTCAACATCGACTTTCTGGGAACGGAGTTGATAGTCGGTTTCGCCTCCCAGGGGCGTAAGGAGATCGGGAGCGCCCTGACCCGGATACGCTACGGAAACGGACAGATATTCCTGAGTACGCTGGACATTATACCGGAACTGGCTTCGGACAGTCCGCAGTCCGCGGTCGCCAAGAAGCTGTTCCTGAACCTGCTGGAATCGCCGAAATGATGCTGTATCTGCGATCCGTCAATAAACGTATTTTATATATTACAGGATGTACAGCTTTTACACAAAATCAATGAAAACGGGTCACGAAGCCCGTCTGAAGGGGAAAAAATGAAAACCAATCGCCGTCAATTTCTCAAGCTCTTCCCCGGCCTGCCGGTTTTCGCCGGTAACGCCTTTGCAGCTCAACGGGATATCGACAAGGCAAAGGAACGGTTCGATCCCGGGCAGAAACTTATCCGCGACGCCCTTAAATATGCGGAACAGCACAAGGCGGAAAACACACCTCCCGTACTCCGTGAAGAGATTCTGGATAATCCGGACGCGGTATTCATCATCAAGACCAATGTCGCCGGAACCTACGACGAAAAAAACAAGCTGCCGGCGATGCTGGAGGAGTTCCAGCGCGCGGGATACGATGTGTCGCAGCTCATGTTCCGTAAAGGAGCAAATAAAGGCGGTACAACCTATATCAAGCCGAATTTCGTGGGCGGATTCAATGCTGCAGAGCGGAGCATCAATAACAGCGCATCCACCCACCCCGGCTTTGTCTGCGGTTTTGCCGACGGGCTTAAGGAACTGGGCAACACTAACATCGTGGTGGGCGCGAACGGCGCGGCGTCCCACGAAAATTTCGTGCAGTCCGGCGTATGCGAACTCCTCGACCAGCACGGGGTGTTCTTTATCGAGGCGAAATACAAGTCATGGCACGAATATGAGAAATCCGAGGTGACCTGGATCGACTATCCTGAGGGGAACATCATGTTGAAAGTTCCCTTCATCAGCCTCATCAAGCAGAAGGACACCACGCTCATCAACATGGCCAAGACCCGGGTCAACACCTGCTGCTTTACCACCCTGTGCATCAAGAATCACCAGGGGATGATGCCGGTCGGATACATGCATATCTGCAATACCTGGGGCGATGGCGATTACGGCAGGGGAGAATGGGGCGCCGGCGGGACATGGACATTGAAGAACGCCATGGATATCCAGCCGAAAAATAAGATTTTCAATCCCAACTACCAGAAGCATGTGGAACTGCAATACATCCGGCATGCCATTATGGGGTACAAACACTGGGATATCACCGATGACGCGAAGAAATACTTTGCCGCGGGCGGTTACGATGCCTACAAACGCGGGGAGTATAAACCCGGCCCGTTTCTCTTCTGGGAGGAACAATGGGATCAGCGGATCATGGATGTCATCAGCAACTCAAATCCCTATATCAATATGGTTGAGGGTATCGCCGGTGAGCAGGACGGCGCGCTCCGGCTCAATAACTTCGTAACCATCTCGCGAAACATGGTGGCGTGCGATTCGGTTACCGCATGGTTAATGGGGCATGACCCCCGTGAACTTCCCTATCTCCGAACCACTCACGAGCGGGGTTTCGGCGAGAACGATATCGATAAGATTCCCCTTTATGAACTCTCAAATAAGGGTGTGGAAAAGATCGATTACCGCACACTTGCCCGGGCGCGTATGGGGGCTCCGGTATATGGAATGAAGCCTTTGCGGTTCTTCTGATCTTGTATGAACTCGCACAATACGGATTTGTCAACTCCCCTCTTTTTTTTAAATATGGGGAATATCAGTTATCATCCTCTATTCATCGAGTGAGGTATACCATGGCACACACGACACCGTTCTTAGCACTGCTCACCTTTCTGCTCACCATCGTTCCTCCGCCTGCTGCCGCTGAGGATGCGGTCACAGCCGGCAGGTTCATCGTCGAGCCGCCGACGCTTCAGTGCGCCGGATTCGAGTGGTACATCGATGGCGACGATAACCGTACCGCCGCTGTTGCGGTCAGATTCCGTGAGCAGGGGACGGCTGAATGGCGTGAAGCGCTGCCGCTCCTCCGTCTCCAGTACGAACGGATCGTGCATAAACCGGCGGGCATCGATTTTACCGCGCCGAACATGTTCGCGGGGAGCATCTTCGGGCTCAAACCGGGAGGTACGTACGAGTGTCAGTTCACGATGACCGATCCGGAAGGTGTCACCGGCACCGCGGTGCGTACCGCGGTGCTGACCACCCGCGTGGAACCGCGCGCCTCGTCGACCGGCCGCGTACGTCATGTCTATCCTCCCGGCTACGAGGGCGAGAAGCAGGAACCCTCCTACACCGGCATCATGAGCGCCTTCTACGGGCCGGGAGGCGGACTCTGGCAGCCGGCGGACATCGAGCCGGGCGATATCATCCTCGTGCACGCCGGTACCTACCTCTCCGACCGTCGCCGCTACTACGAGCCGATGTGGATGCACTTCCACGGCTGCTACCAGCTGACAAAGAGCGGCACTCCCGACCAGCCCATCGTCATCCGCGCGGCAGGGGACGGCGAGGTTATCCTCGACGGCGATGGCGTGTATCGTCTGTTCGATGTCATGTTCGCCGACAACATTTATTTCGAGGGACTGACCATCAAAAACTGCGAGATCGGCATCCTCGCCGGGCTGCGGTACACCGAGGGCTGTGACGGCCTCGTGGTGCGGAAATGCAAATTCGAGAACGTGGGCTGCGCCATCAACGCCCAGTTCCCCGGCAGCCGTAACTTCTACATCGCCGACAATGTCATTCTCGGACGCGAGAGGCAGGATGTACTCCGCGGGTGGACCGGCCCGTGGACGCGGTACAAGGTCGGGCTGTCCGACCTCCAGTCCTTCATCGCCATAGACATCAACGGGCAGGGACATGCGGTCTGTCATAACTATATCGCATACTTCCACGACGCTATCGACATAACCGAGCAGGGCGAAGCCCATCGCGAGGACTGGCAAGCCTGTTCCAACGACTTCTACAACAACGATCTGCATGTCATGGCCGACGACCTCATCGAGGCCGACAGCAGTACCCACAATATCCGGGTTTTCAACAACCGCGGCATCAACTCAGGCCAGCAGGGACTTTCAGCCCAGCCCATTTTCGGCGGCCCGGCATATTTCATCCGGAACATCGTCTACAACGTACTCGCGGGGAGCTTCTTCAAGTTCAACATCTACCCCGCCGGGATTTATGTCTACCATAACACCCTTTTCGGCGAATGGATCAATCCGCCTTTTTCCAACGTACACTGCAGGAACAATCTTTTCATCGGCACAGGCAATCCCGACCGCCCGCTGTTCCGGAACACCTCGTATACAAGCTATACCACCCTTGACTACAATGGCTGGGGACCCAATCCCGGTGACAAACCCCAGTTCACATGGAAACAGGCACGCAACGGCCGTGATTTCGAGCTTAAGGATACCACTGGAGGCTCATGGAACACCCTTGCGGAGTTTTCCGACGCCACCGGATTCGAGAAGCACGGTGTCCTTGTCGATTATAAAAGCTTCCGGAATGTCCCGATGCCCGATCTTTCGATGATCGAAAAGATATACTTCGCCAAACAGTTCGACTTCCGGCTCGCTCCCGGCTCACCGGCGATCGATGCGGGGTGCCTCCTGCCGAACATCAACGACGGGTATAAAGGGAAAGCGCCCGATCTGGGTGCGCTCGAGGTCGGAGGAGAGGATGTGGTGTATGGGCCGAGGTAGAGGGGAGCAATTCCCTGTTCCACTGAAAATGTGACGATATTTACATACAATGCAGCTATTGAAAAAGCCACTGAAGCTGTTGCATTACACTGCATTGTTATAGTATTTTGGTTTCATTGTGCACTATCAAAATTCAAATAAAACGCCCCAATCAGGAGAGATGGCCGTGTTACACAAATTGCACTTTCTGATGTTTTCAGTCATGTTTGTAATCGTGACATCGCCGTTGTATGCGGCCGGAAAGGAATGGTATACCGAGGGCGATTTTGCGCCGGCAATCCGCATCGAGTTCCGGCTGGTCAATACGCTGAACCTCGACCGTGCCAACTACCCCGTTGTCATCAAACGGAGCGAGCTGCCCCTGCAAAACCTCCACGAGATGTGGGTAACCGTGGTGGATCCGGCTCTCCCTTCCAGTCCGGAGCCATCGAAGGAGGTCCTCGCAAAGTTCGGCGGCCATCAGATGCGCGCGGAAACCAACGGTCACCAGATTTTCCATCAGCTCGACGACCTCGACAGGGACGGCATCTGGGACGAGCTGTGCTTCGAGACCGACATCAAGGCGCGCGAGACCAGGACGATGTACCTCTATATCGGCTTCTCGCAGCGGGGATGGAACGCGCACGGCACCCATGCGGCCATCGGCAGCTACTGCCATCACCTCATCCCCTTCTGGGAATCCGCGAATATCGGATGGAAGCTCTGGTATGCCACCGACTGCGACATGTTCGGCAAGCGGAAGAGTGTGCTCATGTCCAACGAGCTGTATATGAAGAATCTCGACGGTTACAACGTGCCGTACGATTACGGCTCCGATATCATGAGAGTTGCCGACACGTTCGGCGCCGGGGGAATCTGTCTTTTCGAGGTGCCCGCGCAGCCCGATTCGGTATCGAGACCCCGTTTTGCGCCGGTCAGGGGCGATAAATTCTCGCCGGATGGCTGGAACGAAGGGCAGTTCAACGACACCCGGTATGCGTTCGAAGTGGTCGTGAACGGTCCCGTACGGAGCATGGTGCGGGTGAAAACCATGAACTGGAACACCGGCGGCGGAACCTATGAACTCGAACAGAACTACACGGTGTATACGAACCAGAACTATGCGACCTGTCTGGTCAAGTACGCGAAGTTCCTCCCTGAGGAACCGCTGACCATGTTCGGCTGCGGCATCAGGAAAAACCAGGGCGAGTTCGATTCATACCAGAAGGGGAATATTGTCATCACCGGCGGCGATGACGAAATATCCGACCCGGACGACACGGAGGGACTCCGTAAAGTACATGTCGATTATGTGGGTACCGCCCTCGTGGTGAAGGATAAGTATAAGCCCGAGTACCGGTTTGTCAAAGCCCGCGGCGGGAATCACACGTTCGCAGTACCGGTGACCGGCGATCTCACCTACGAATACATGATTTTCGGCGCATGGAGCGAAGGGAGCGTCCTCAAAACTCCCGAGGAGTTCAGGGCATATGTTCTCAAGACGGCGCAGGAATACAACAACCCCGTTACGGTTACTGTCGCGGGAGTCGAGCGGAAAGCGCAGTAAACCCGGATTGGCCGGAGACATTCACAGAATTTGATAGAACGCGGATTTTCGCGGATTTGTTTTTTTTAATTTGACGGATGCGCCATTGCAGGGGTAATGCATGAATTACCCCTGCCCGGTGCCTTTGCAGCGAATCGTTTTCACGCATAATCCGGATCAAACATCCGGAAGCATTTTCTCCGCTTTCTCTCACCGTACGAGAGTCATCTTCCGCGCTTTATATGTCCCTCCCGCCCCGATGCGGCAGATGTAGACTCCCGAGGCGGCGCACCGGTCACTATTGTCCCTGCCATCCCAGACGACCTCGTGGTGTCCCGCGTCCCGCATGCAATTTTCGAGCACCCGCACCACACGTCCTGCGGTATCGTGCACAGCCAGGCGAACGTTGGCGGATTCATACAGTTCGTACCCGATAACCGTCGAGGGATTGAACGGATTCGGGACGTTCTGGCAGAGAGTGAAGACCCGCGGAGTCTCCGCAGGTGTGTCTTCAACGGCTGACGCGGAGAGCCGAGGGTATTTGAACGCCCGTATGAATTCATCCGATATGATGAATCCGGGAGGATTGTCCGGTGCCGCCGGAGGGGTGTTTTTCACGATCGCTTCGACAGTGAGGGCAAGCGCCTTGATGTCTGCTTCTTCACCGACTCCCCGGACAACCACATTGCCGATACAATAATAAACACCGTATAAGTGACCGGGAGCATTGGAAAATCCCGCGAATGCGACATCTCCCGGCGCAAAATCGGGCTTGTGACGGAGAGGAGGGAGAAACGGTGATTCACAGGACATCAACAGGCCGTATAACGCATTCTGCGCCTCCTCTCCCGTCTGATAGTAACTGATACGGAGTCGCCCGTCGTTTTTCACTCCCGTGGAAGGATCGTAAAAACGGAAATCCACATTGAACGATTTCGGGTTGCGTTTGTCCATCAGTATACTGTAATCCAGAAACGTCCCGATTTCAAACATTATACTCCCTTTTGCCGGACTCGGATCGGGCCATGTGTCGAAGCAGAAATCATTGAATCTGTCACACGGATTGTCCGCGGACACACGCGGCAAAAAAAGCATAAGAAACGACAGACACAATAGTACGATCTTCACCTTCATGGCAGTTCCCCCGGTTCTATCCATCCGGTAATCACATAGAAAAAACAGTGAATATCATGACAATAACCGGCCGGTACGTACTCCATGAAACTGGTAAATCCGTGCCAAAAAACGGCAGACCACTCCAAAACAGCACCACCCGGCGGATTCCCGATGCCAGAGCGGTATGATTCGACAGGTCCCGATGAATCACGGATGTACGGAAGAGAAAAGCATCGACGGTTCCGTCCGGCAGCGAACAGTTCATGTACACTGACGGACAGTACGATGAACGAAAAGAGAGCCGAAACTGCCGGACACGCTCAGAAATACATCACCCTGACGCTGAATTCCGGAAATGGGAACCGAAAATACCATAAACGCTTGCATTCCTCCGGTGTAAGTGACATAATAACGTATTCCGATTATATCGACAGGCTTGCAGCACTGTTTCACATTTTTCAGACCGGAGGTGCGCCGATGAGAATGTTCATAACGGTAATATTCATGCTGGGAGCGTGCATCATGCCTTCTTCGAACGTTCACGCAGAATCGCCGCTCAGGGCGGGAGCGGCAAAAATCAAAACATCGCCTGCCGAGCCGATTCCGCTCGCGGGATTCTACGTCCGTCAGGGACCTTTCACCGGTGTGCATGACGATCTCTATGCGCGGGCGGTCGTTTTCGAATCGGGGGGAACCGAAGCCGCGCTGATCACGGTCGATATCTGTGTCCTCACCGAGAGCTTCTGGAACGATGTCACCGACCGTATCGCCCGTGCATATCCCATCGCGAAGGATCACATCATCCTCAACGCCAGCCATACCCACGGCGGCCCGGCGCTCTACGAGCCTCCCGACCCGAATGCCCTCGATGCGTCCTGGCTCGGCAAAAACCCCTACGAGGAACAGCAGAAACGGTACACGGAGGAACTGAAAAACAACATCGTCAAGGTCGTTGGCGAAGCCCGGAAACGGTATGCCCCCGCTGTCATCGGGTACGGCAGGGGTTCGTCATCCATCGGCATCAACCGCCGCGCCCTCGATCCTCAGGGGAAAATCTGGCTCGGCGTCAATCCGGACGGCCCCACCGACCGTGATGTGGGTGTCGTGCGCATCGACACGAAATCGGGCAAGACGATCGCGGTCATGTACAATTTCGGCTGCCACGGGACAAGCATGATGTCCGAACAGCTCACCGGCGACTGGTGCGGCATCTGCTCCCAGTACATCGAGCGGAAATGGGGAGGCGATATCGTCGCTCCCTTCCTTTCCGGCGCCGCCGGCGATGTGAATCCCATATACGAGGAGAAGAAGGAGTTCGACGCCCGGACGGGAGGAGCAGATGTGCTCGCGATGATGGTCGGTGAGGAGGTCATGCGGGTGGCGAACGGCATCACGGCGGAAGTCTCCGGGCCGGTGCAGGCATCCCAGAAAATCACGAAGGTGCCGGGAAAACGGTATCTAGGGCTCCTCGGATTCGACCCGAAATACGACGAGCTGGCGAAGGACACATCGCCCGTGCCCGATACGCCCCTGCGCATGAGCGCCATCAGGGTCGGTGAGGTTCTCTTCGCCGGGTCATCCGCGGAGGTCTTCTGCGAAATCGGCAAGGATTTCAAGCAGAAATCGCCGTACCAGTGGGTGATGTTCATGGGCCTGTGCAACGGCTACGCGAGTTATGTGCTCTCCGATAAAGAGCTCGGTCGCGGAGGATACGAGTACAACGCCTCGGTGGTGAAAGAGGGCGGCCAGAAAGCGATCGTCTCGACCCTGATCGACATTGCCGTGGGATTCTGATTAAAGGAAACGATGAGTAAAAACAGCAATTTTTTATAAATCAACAAGAAAAGAGGCGGTATGGACAACTATCTGTCAATTGCCAACGGTTTTGGAATGTGGGTGGCCTGCACCGCTATCATCGTCGTGGTGCTTTTCCAGACCGCGCGGTTTATCAGGATTTCGTTCAGGGCGGGAGACCGTATCGGCCTTCCCCGCGCGCAGATGGTGCAGGCGCTCCGTACGGGCATCATCTCCGCAATCGTGCCCTCAATCGCGCTCCTCGTCGGCGTCGCGGTGCTCATTCCCAAGCTCGGGGTACCGTTCCCCTGGATGCGTCTTTCGGTCATCGGCTCGGTGATCTACGAGCTCTTCGCGGTCGAGGTCGCCGCAACGGCCATGGGGCTCAAAGACAGCACCGCCGCGTTCGACGGCCAGGTTTATGCCGCGGCGGTGTGGACCATGTCCATGGGATTCATATTCTGTCTCCTCTTTGTGGCGCTCTTTACCCCGAGCCTCAAAAAAATCAAGGACAGGCTGGCCGGAAACGACGAGGGCTGGATGACGCTCATGAACAGCGCGGCGTTCTTCGGGGCGTTCGGATTCCTCTGGGGACAGCCCATAGCGCGCGGCGGACTCCCCCTGATCGCGCTGCTGACCGGCTTCGTCTGCATGGTGATTTTCCAGGTGCTCATACGCTATGCCCGGCAGTCATGGCTCAAGGAGTGGGCGCTCTCGGTCTCCATACTCATCGGCATGACCGCGGTGGGAATCGCTCATCACTGGCACGGGACGGGAGGATGACATGGACTCGAAACAGCAGATTTTTCAGGAACAGTTCATACAGCCGATAGGGAAAACCGGCCGTTACACCATACTCACCGCCTGCGTATGCCTGTTTTTTCCGGGGGCGTACCTGTGGTTTTTTCACGGCCTCATGCCGCCGCTCGGCTCGCTCGTCCAGGCGCTCATCGGCATATGGTCGTTCGCCATCGTGTTCAGCATCCTCGAACCCATCATCTATTTCTCGCTCATCGGGTTCGGCGGAACGTACATGTCATTCCTCACCGGGAACCTCGTGAACCTCAGGCTCCCCATATCGGTCACCACTCAGCAGGTTGTCGGCACAAAGGAGGGCACGCCTGAATCGGAGATCGTCTCCACCCTCGGAGTCGCGGGTTCGCTCATCGCAAGCCAGCTCATCCTCACAGTCGGAGTGCTCGTCTTCCTGCCGTTCCTCGGAAAGCTCAACACCGCCGGGACATCGACAACAGTGGCGCTCAATCATGTGCTTCCCGCCCTGCTCGGCTCGGTCGCGGGCATGTACATCTTCAAGAACGCCCGTCTCGGCATCGCGCCGGTGACCCTCGGGGTCATCATCGCGTTCCTGTTTCCGAAAGTCCCCACATCGTACGCGATTTTCCCGCTCGTCGTGGTCTCGGTGCTTACCGCGCGGTTCATGTATAAGAGGGGATGGATAAAAGCGTAGAAAACAGGCACAAGGCAAAAGGCAAAAGGCAAAAGGCAGAAGGCAGAAGGCAGAAGGCAGAAGAACCACCCGGGGATGAATCCCCGGGCTATTACCGTAAAGTGCCTACAGCACTCACCCGGCTCATCAGCGGTTTCAATGAGTCCCCGTCAGGGACTTTTCGATAATAGCATGGCATTTCAATGCTGTGCATAAAGGCACAAGGCAAAAGGCACAAGGCAGAAGAACCACCCGGGGATGAATCCCCGGGCTATTACCGTAAAGTGCCTACGGCACTCACCCGGCTCATCAGCGGTTCAATGAGTCCCTTCAGGGACTTTTCGATAATAGCTCGGCATTTCAATGCCGTGCATAAAGGCACAAGTGGGGCGGCTCCCCCTTTCTTTCATAAGGGGGATACGGCGAAGCCGAGGGGGATCATGTACCGGAGCCCGGCATTCAACGCCGGGCGTTTGAAAGGATATGGTCATGCCGGACGAACAGGGTAAACTGACAGTCGATGAACTGAGAGATCGGTGGAAAACACCGGCCGGGAAGGCATTCAGAGAGGAAATCATCAGGCAGTTACAGTCTGATGAGAAGGGCCATGCTGTTGATTGGGAAAACCTCAGTGTAGAGGTGAATGGTGAAACGCATGCGTGGAGAGACTTTTCTGGTGTCAGTGAAATAAAAAATTTTCGTGAGCTTCGCGGTATCAATTTATCAGAACTTACATTACAAAATGCCGACTTGCGTTATGTTCATCTTGAGCATTCCAACCTAGGAGGAGCGCATCTTGAGCATTCCAACCTAGCTGGAACGTTGTTTAAGTATGCCACATTGGTTAGAACATCTCTTGAGCATGCCGACTTGAGTTTAGCGTATCTTGAGGGCGCCAACCTAGTTGGAGCGCATCTTGAGGGCGCCAACCTGTGTTTAGCGCAACTTGAGCATGCCAACCTATGGGAAGCGAATCTTGAGTATGCCAACCTGAGTAGAGCGAGTTTTGAGCATGCCGACTTGAGTTTAGCGAGTCTTGAATATGCCAACCTAAATGAAGCAAATCTTGAACATGCCAACCTGATGTATGCAAATCTTGAGCATTCCAACCTAAGACATGCACTTCTTGAAGGAGCCAATTTAAACTACGCATCTTTCTCATTCAAATCATGGCGGCGGGTCAAGGATATAATTAAATACTATTGGTGGCTGGTCAAGATGATACTTAAAAAAGCTGACGATAAACCACCGGACAGGCTAACTTTGTTCGATGGTGCCGAACTCAAAAATGTCAAACTCGATTCTGACCCGATTCTGTACCGCGACCTCCTCGACGAGCAGTATCTCGATCAATTCGAATTAAAACACAAAGTTATGTATCCTTTCTGGCTGGTCACCTCGAACTGCGGGCGGTCGGCGTCCCTTGTATTTCTCTGGTCGCTTGTGATTATAGTCTTTTTCGGATTTATTTTCTCAAAAACTGATTTTTTATATATCACCTATTCTGTTGGTGAGCCTCCATGTTGGTATCCGTACTATTTCAGCGCTGTTACCATGACAACACTCGGCTTGGCATCGGTCGAGCCGAACACTTTTGGGGCGGCTCTCTGGCATACATTTGAGAACATAATCGGATATATGTGGCTCGGTTACCTCATCGCCGTGCTCGGCGCAAAATTCACCCGCAGGAGCGCATAATCCCCGTTAATCCGTCCCCTCATGTCATTTGTGCAAACGGGAAGAGCTCGCGGTTGAGGGTGACCGGTTTGTACTTCGATGCATCCCAGCCGTAGGTCATGTACTCAGTCTCGATGCGGTCGTCGTACACATGGACGAGATTGAATCCCTCCGGGTGCCCGTCACGGGGTCCCTGCCACCATGCGCCGCACACCGCTCCGGTATCGACAAACCGGGCTCCCTTGTACGTATAGATTTCATTGACATGAATGTGCCCTTCGAGGTACCCGATGAGGCGGTGACGGGTGAGGAGATCGTACAGCTCCTTGCCGTCGGTTATGACGCCCCCCCGGCTGTTCGGCCGGAGCGGCCCGTCCGTAATCTGGCTGTAGTAGGTGAAAAAGGGGATGTGTGAGACGGCAATGACCGGCGTTCCGGCGGGGATGCCGCTCAGGTCCTTTTCCAGCCATGACATCTGCTCCGCGCCGATCTGCCCGAAGTACTCGTAGCCCGGCTTGTCCGTCCTCTTTTCGTAGCCCATGGAATCGAGGAGCACGAAGTGGACGCCGTTGTGGTCGAAGCTCCGGTAGGTGCTCCCGTTGCCGAGACGTTTTTTGAACATCTCCTTCCCCCACAGGGGATGGTTTTCGGGAACCTTGTCGGGGTCGTAAATCCCGAAGATTTCGTGGTTTCCGATGGTATTATGGAGCGGCATGTCAAACGATTTGCAGCACTCGATGTAGAGATCGTAAAGGGTGACCGCGCGGGTTTCGTCGGCGCCGAGCGCATCCATGATCAGGTCACCGCCGCTTATGGCGAAATCGGGCCTGAGGCTGTTCATTTTCGCGATTGCGGCGAGGAAACCTTCCTTCGCACCCCGTTCCGGCTCGATATGGACATCGGAAAAGTGAACGAAACTGAACCGCGCCTTTGCCGCACGGTTTGCGCAGGATGAGGAAACGCCCGCGAGTCCGGCTGCTCCCGCCATCTGAATAAAGCTCCGTCGTTTCATGCTCGTTATCTCCTTGATTCCGGGTTTGAGCACAGAATGTATCGTTCGAAAGATGAATGAATATTCGGTTTTTATCTGAAATCATTTTACCGTAAAGACACCGGAATAACAATATAAAAAAGAAAGTATGCAGATTGTCTTCGGTAATTATTAGTTTTTCGAATCCGGGAAAATACATAAAACAAATCCGCATAAATCCTCGTTCTATTCAATTCTGTGAACAGCTTATATTAACACCGTCCGTTTTCAGTATAGAGAAATATCCCCGTCATGTCAATCAGTCCCCGCAGTCGAATTTCGGAAAAAGGCAGGTGCAGGGTGTATGTAAGAAAACAGAAAAGGGAAACCGCCTGAGAATTCATAAATCCGTTGAAAAGCCCCCTGTTCACAACCGGTTTTCGGAAAAAGAATGGGTGCTGTCCGAGCGAGCCGAAGGCTCGTGAGTTCACCCATTCCCGAAAAACGGGCGGTGAATGGGGAAAAAGGCTTTTCACGGGTGCCCTTTCCTTTGGAAACTTTCCTTTGGGCAAGCAAAGGAAAGTATCAGGGTGAATCTTCAACATTGACAACCGGCGTTTCAGGCCATTATTTACGTGCATTGGTATGACCATCACGGAGCGATTGTCATGAAACGGATTATCCTGGTCATTTACATACTCGGAACTGCGGCTGCGGCGCTTATTTCAGCGCAGGATACGGGAAAAACTCCCGATAAGGCCCACGCCATTATCGGTAGCTGGGAGCGCCGAGGTTTCTATTACACATTCGACGACAGCGCTTCCATGCGGTCTGTGAGGATTGTGAGCGACCCGATCGGTTACAGGGAATACCGGTACTCGACGTTCAACATACAGGTTAACACGTTTATAGAGTTCCGGGAGAACGGCAGCGAAAAAAAAGAACGGAATTTCCTGCTCCTCGATGATGTTACCGACACCACTGCGGTTATTGCGTTCGGCACTCCATTTATTCGGGCGGATTCGAGTAAAGGATTGACCGGCGCATGGAAACGGATCGAGGATATGAAAACCATGCTGTGGACTATCCGGGGCGATTCGGTCTATTTTATGGTTTCGATGTACGACCCCGACAGCCGTAAATATGTCACCCTCGAAAACCGCAGCGGCTCATTCGTCCGTGAGCCTCAATCAATAAACGTATACACCAAAGCGGAATCCGGGGGCAGGTTTCATGTGCATTATGATAACGGAAGATCGGGTCTCCTGCTGCCGGTCATATATGACGATGTACTGTACGTGTTCGACCTGACACCCGGGAAAGCAGATTTTGTGCGGGTCGATTCCGCTTCGGTCCCAACCCGCCGCGATTACGAGGCCGAGCTGGCAAAACGGAAAGCCATCGGAAACAAGTGACTCTTAAGGTGGATCGTTCGGTAAACGGGAGATTTTGCGGTCATGATTAAAAACACCCGGCTGGTTGATATTTTCGAGAAAATCCTTACAAAAAATTCTCCTCCGGATTTTGAGCGGAATCTGGCCGTATTCGATGAGCTGTATGAAGAGGCACGGATTATGGGGATATTTCCGCTGAAAGACCCGATGGAGGATATGGACAGCAAGATATTCATGGTCAGGGTGCTCAATGCTTTATGAATCTCTTTCACAATCGTTTTTATCACGATTTGACGAATTGCGGAAATCCTGATGATTATGTCTCTTACCCTGCACAAGCCCAAACCGGCCTCAGCTTTCGTGATGTACTGCATTCTGTTCATGCTCATGTCCGGTCTGGCTTTTTCTCAGCCCATCCGTCTCGATGAGACCCCGGCCGGTGAAGATGAATGGGGTTATCGACCGGTTTCCGGTTCCGTATCGCAGGTCAATCCCCCGAGTTTCACCTGGCGTCCCATGGAGGGCATGACCTGGGAGCTCGAATGCGCCGCCGACACGACTTTTGCAAAGGTCGAGTACCGTGCGGACGGCCTCGTTTTCAATGTGCACTGCCCTTCCCGCACATTCAAGCCCGGAACCTGGGCATGGCGCTACCGCGGCACGGGCGGGGACGGCCGAACGACCACCGGCTGGAGCGTGACACGCACATTCACCATCCCGGCGGATGCCGCTGTCATGCCGATGCCGTCACGGGAAGAGCTCATCGCCCGTATCCCGGAAACTCATCCGCGCCTGTTCGTACGCCCCGAAAACATTGACCGGCTCAAAACCCTCGCTCACGGCGAATTGAAGGAAAACTACGAGGCTCTCGTCGAACAGTGCGAGAAGATTCTCGCAAGCCCGCCATCCGTCGAGGAACCGCCGAAATACCCGGAAGGCACTGTGACCAACAGCGACCCGTGGCGTGAGATATGGTGGGGCAACCGCATGAAGGTCATCGCCGCGCTCGATGGTGCCGCGACCCTCGCATTCACCCGTCTGCTCGGCGGACCTGAACGGTACGGCATGGAGGCGAAACGTATCCTTCTGTCGTGCGCGACATGGGACCCGGTCGGCAGCACCGGTTTCCGGTACAACGATGAGGCAGGTATGCCCTATGCGTATTATTTTTCAAGGACATACACGTTTGTGAACGACCTGCTGACCGAGGACGAGAAACAGGCCTGCCGCCGTGTCATGAAAATCCGCGGCGACGAGATGTATCGCAATCTCTACCCCCGTCACCTCTGGAAACCTTACAGCAGCCATTCCAACCGCGCATGGCACTTTCTCGGAGAGGTCGGCATCGCATTCTGCGGCGAGGTCGAGGGCGCCGAAGACTGGGTCTGGTTCGCCGCCAGCGTTTTTTTCAACGTCTACCCCGTGTGGAGCGACGATGACGGCGGCTGGCACGAGGGCTCGGCATACTGGCAGAGCTATCAGGAGCGCTTCACCTGGTGGGCCGATGTCATGCGCGAGGCGCTCGGTATCAACGCCTTCGAGAAACCGTACTATTCGAAGGTCGGCTACTACGCCCTCTATCTTATGCCGCCAGGCAAGGTGGGAGGCGGATTCGGCGACCTGACCGCCACGCTCACTTCCGCCAGCTTCACATCACTCATGACCACATTTGCAGCACAGGCCCGCAACGGTCACTGGGAATGGTGGGTCGAGCGGAACGGCGGGCCGAAGCCTGCCGGGGGCTATATCGGATTCATCCGCGGCGCGCTGCCCGGCGTCGAATCGAAAGCGCCCGACGATCTTCCGTCCTCACGCCTGTTCATGGGAACCGGCCAGGCCATGCTCAACACCACCCTGACCGATGCCGGCGCGGATGTCCAGGTCGTGTTCAAATCGAGCCCGCTCGGCACCCAGTCGCACGGTTACGAGGCGAACAACTCGTTTCTCCTGTGGGCGTACGGCAAACGTCTGCTCATACGGTCGGGGAGGCGCGACAGCTACGGCAGCGAGCACCACACGAACTGGATGTGGAGCACACGCTCGGTCAACTGCATCAGGATAAACGGCAAGGATCAGCCGAAGCGCTCCTCGAAGGCGAAAGGCGAGATCACCGCTTTTAAAACGACGCCCGCCATGGATATCGTTGTCGGCAGAACCGAGCACTTCACCAGGGCCGTTCTCTTTGTCAAGCCCGACCTCGTGATCGTCTACGACCGTCTCGACCCCGGAGAGCCGTCCTCGTACGAATACTGGCTCCATGCGGTCAACAAGATCGATGTGACAGACCAGCACAGGATACGGGTGACGAACGACGATGTAGTGTGCGACATCGATTTCCTCGCGCCGTCAGGGCTGACCTTCACCCAGACCGACCAGTACGATCCGAATCCGAGGCCGCGCATCACGCTCCGTGAATGGCACCTGACCGCAACGACTCCGGAAAAGAAGGACCGGCTGGAATTCGTCACCATCTACCGTCCGCACAAAATCGGGGATAGAGCGCCCGATGAAGCGGTTCTGGAGCCGGTCAGCGGCGGCTATGGGCTCAGAGTGAAACTGGCGGACGGCGAGTGCACCGCGCTGCTGCCCACCGATGACAGCGCTCTGCTCCGGGCGTATGGACTCGAAAGCAGGGGAGCGATAAAAATGCGGGTGAAACGCGACAGCGGTGCGGTCGAGGAACTCGGACTCGAAAAGTAAAAGGCGGTACCGTAAGTATGACTCATACAAAAGAATATAACCGCAATAATATTGTATTAAAAACCTTTGAAATAACTAATAGTTACATGATCGAATGTATGATATATTTTTTCTCTTCCCTCTCCTGTTTACGGGAGAGGGATCGAGGGTGAGGGTATTACTGTAGTGAGAGGAGCATGTATTTCATGAAACGAAGAGTTTTTCTGTCCATGATGCTTCCTACAGCGGCTGCGGCGGGTCTGTACGGATGCGGATTCAAGCCGTTTTATTTCATCCAGATGGCCGATACCCAGATCGGGATGATCGCCGGAGGTGATGACGGAAACGAGTTTACGCAGGAAACAACGATAATGGAAAACGTCATATCGCGCATCAATAAAATGCGCCCGCGCCCGGCATTCGTCGTGGTCTGCGGCGATATGACCAATATTCCCGCCCACGAGAAGCAGGTTGCGGAGTACAAGCGGCTCATGGGGCTGCTCGACCGCTCGATTCCCTGTTACAACGTGTCGGGCAACCACGATTTTCTCGGTAATCAGGGACCCTCGCACGAAGGAATCGCCGTCTACCGGAAGATTTACGGTCCCGACTGGTATTCATTCACAAAAGGCGGGTGGAAGTTCATGGTTCTGAACAGCACGCTCATGAAAACGCCCGATTTTGTCATGGAGGATGAAGGGGCCCAGGGCGACTGGATGGAAGCGGAGTTTGCCGAAAAATCGAAAAAAAACAGATATGGAACCATCGTTTTCATGCATCACCCGTTTTTCGATAACTCCATCGACGAGGAAGACGGGTATCATGCCATCACTCAGGTCAGCCGTGCGCTCTACCTCGAAGCATTTGTCAAAGGCAATGTCAGGGCGGTCTTCTCCGGGCACCGTCACACGACAATCCCCGAACGCGCATATAAGACAGTGCGGCTCATCAATACGAACGCGATCTGCAATTCATTCGACAACAATCCCGGTCTCCGGGTTGTGAAACTGTACGAAGGCACGCTGAAAGACGAATTTTATCACCGTGACGCCATCCCCGAGCGTGTCGAGCTGTAACATGCCGTCCAGTCACCGCCACATTTTATTTGGCAATAATAAACCGCTTTTGTAAAAATAGTTTGATAGTTACAAGAAAGTCACCGTATTTTGATGCAACCAATCATGGTTTATAAATAATTGTGCTCTGAAAATGTTTTTCCGATTCACCGTTACTGTACCATTCACCGTTAATGTCTCAAAGGAGGGGCATTCCATGAAACGTCATTTATTTACAGGAGCTGTACTCGTCTCGTTCGTATGTTCACTGGCAGTGATTTCGGGGTGCGGGCCGAACGAGGCAAAAATAGAGGAGATCGCCCGCAGAGTCTCCCGTGAGGAAGCGCAGAACGCCATAGAGCAGTACGCGAAATCGTTTGTCCCGCAGAAATTCGGATTCGGCGGCGCGCTCGAAAAAGAGTGGTCGCATGCCCAGGGAGTGAAAACCGGTAACATGATCTTCGTATCCGGCCAGCAGCCCTATGACACGAACCTCGACGAAAAGGGCATGCCGAAAACCGACCTCGAAACCGGAAGGAATTTCGAGCAGCAGCTCGACACGGCGCTTGGTAACATCCAGAAAGTGCTCGCCAGCTACAACGCCACCATGGACGATGTCACATTCCTCCAGATTTTCGTGGACGAACGGGCCGGAAAGAACAAAGCCGAATTCAACAACGCCGCCGGAGTCATCGGGAAGTTTTTCCCGAAGGGCCTCCAGGCTATGACGGTCATATCGGTCGACAACCTCTTCGGTCCCGAACAGCTTGTCGAAGCCAACGCCATTGCCGTGGTGAAATAGATTTTCAAAAAGCCGCACTAGAAACCGGGATTTTCGGTGATTTCAAAAGTCCCGGTTTCACTTCACCATCACCATTTTCCCCGTAGCCACCTGCCCGCCACATGTCAGCCGGGCGAAGTAGATACCCGCCGAGACAGAGCTGCCGGAGTCGTCCTTGCCGTCCCAATGGAGACGGTGAATTCCGCTGGTCATGCGTTCCGTAGCAATTACACGGACTTTCTGTCCGGCAATATTGTAGATGATGAGCGTTGTGAACCCGGTATCAGGAAGAAAGAATTCGATGGTCGTCGAGGGGTTGAAGGGGTTTGGGTAGGAGCGGATGATAGGGAGAGATACGGGCGTTGTTTTGTTTTCGTCCACTGAAGTGATGATTACTTCCCCGGTGTATTGGGAGACTCCGTTGTCGGTACCGAACCAGATGGTGTTATTCTTTTCGACCGCGATGGCGTTGACTTTATTATCGCAGAGGCCGCTGTTCTGAGTGTTGAACGTTGTCCAGGTTTCGCCGTCGAAGCGGCAGACACCGGCATCGGTGCCGATCCATTTGGTGTTGTTTTGATCAAATGCCATGGAATATACAACATTACTTGTGAGACCTGAATTATCTTCATTATAAACAATCCAAAATACACTGTCGAATTCAGCTATACCATAAATAGAATATATCCATATACTATCATAATGATCAAAAGATAGAATGGAACGTTCATTAAAAGGACTTTGTATTATTGTTGAGGGACATGTGATATAGTATCCATATGGTGGGCTGGTATTGTGCAATGATTTCCATAATTGATTCTTTGAATCTATGGCCAAATTGAAAACAGGTACTAGGTAGAGATAAGGCGAACAAACATATATGTTTTCTCCATTGTAACCAAAAATATTTGCTTTATATTCATAATCATTCGTACCATCTGCAAACATCCATACATTACTGTCATTATCTGTTACGATGGAACTTACATACAATGGATATTTGGGATTCATTCTCTGGCCAGCCTCATCATAAGCAGATATATTATATTCTGTAAACGTACTATCATTGAAAGAAAGGACAACACCGGTCTCTGCAGAAAGCCATTTGGTATTGTGTGAATCGACAGCAATATGTTCTCCGATCATGCTGATTGTATGGTGCTTAAATCCTGACCAAGAAACGTCTTCAAAACACGTAATATTGTCCGTATTATGTCCGAACCATTTGACATTATTGTGATCGATCGCGATTGAATACACATTATTTTCCAAAGGACCAACATTCGGAAAAACTGTTGAAAAATCGATTCCGTTATACTTCGTTAATCCTCTGATCCCAACAATACATACAGATTCGTTATCGATTTCATCTATTTTTACGATGTTACATCGTGTGATTTCGAGACCGTTATCTTCCGTGTAAACAGTATTTGCACCATTTTCAGAACGATAGAGTCCCTTATTAGAGCCTGCCCAGATAATGTCATTTTTATCGACATCGAGCGAATACATATACCATAGAGGACTTACTACCTGTATGCTATTCCAATTGTTCCCATCATATGAATATGCCATACCATGGTAATCGCCAAACCAGACACGGTTTTTTATATCTACTGTGCTGCACACGATATCGGGTTTATACATATCATAGATTGTCCATGAGGAACCGTTATAACTCATAATTCCATTCTTTTTCGTACCTATCCAGATTGTATCGGTATCATCTATCACAAGTGTGATAAGCGATCCGACGGGAAAATCGATGCTTGCTGTAAAAACATGCCATGAATCCCTGTCATAAAAAATTACATTATTCGATGAAATGAACCATATGTTATTATTCTTTTCGACATCCACGGCAAGTATTTTTCCAAATTCCTTTTCGCCTGCTGAAACCATATATGCGCCACTCCGATAAAATATTCCCTTATCGGTCGCTGCCCATGTAACTCCGTTTCTGTCAATTGCTATGCCGTTCACACAGTTGTTTTGAATGTTGTTTTCCCATGGATATCCAACGGTAATGCCTGTTTTTTGATCATACGCAGCAAGACCGTGTTTTGAACCAAGCCAGAATGTATCATTTTTTTGCTCTATTGCAGTAACGGTGTCGATAAACGTTTTATATGTTACCCAATCTCCTGAAAAACAATTGGCTGCGTTTATAATAAGTAAAAACAACACTAATGAATATATTTTGAATTGTGTTTTCATTTTTCACCATTTGAGATATTGTAATACTTTCTCTGCAATCACACCAAAAAATTCATATGAAGACTATAATCGAGAGGGGTGGATATTTCCACCCCTCTATTACTCATCTTAATACTCTCTCCACCAACGTGAATAATAAAGCGTATCCTTTAAAAGGTTACTGCTCGTATCGGTAAAATACATTTGTTTGTCACCATCTGACGATACATTTTTTATTGAATAACAGAAGTCGCCTGTGCCTCTATATCCGGCAAGCGACAGTATTTCAGTAGCTCCGAGACTCTCACTTCCGGAATCGGGATCGGTATACGGACCCCGGTAGATGGTTGTATTTCCGGTACTTGTAGATTTTACCGCTGTCATGAGTGTAGTATAGAAAAACGTCATTGCTGTTGCTTCTGCACTGTTCCATGTCTGACGAAGGACAAGAGAAGTATCAGCCTCAGTGAAACTGTACAGTTTCGTGTTGCTACCTACTTTCGCAGCAAATATAATATTGGTGCCATCGCATGCCAACGCGGTAACTTCGCTTGCCTGTACTGCGTCACAGTTTTTCAGTTCACTATATTCTACTTGTGTAGATATTCCTTTATAGAGTTTTACACTTCCTCTATTTATTTTGATGGCTGAAATGTAAAACGAATCGGAATATGCGGCTGAATAAGAGGAAAGGGCCGTAACTTTCTTTGAGGTCAGCTCAATAGAGTTTAAGACCGCAGTAGCACCTTCCCCTTTCTTTGGATATCTATACACCTCATTGTTCGTTCCATTGCTGTTACAAACGATAACAAATGATCCTGTTACACACATGTCGCCGGTCGGTTTGAAGCCGTTAGAACCAGAACCATGAATCCATGATAGTACAGGTCCGTTTTTTTCCGGGAATTTATATACTTTCGTCTTTCCCGATGCACCTTCATCTGTCCTGTATACGGCGAGATAAGTGCTGTCACCATCCGATGTGACCGCATATACATTAAAATCATCAACCGGAAAGAGTGCGGTATTGCCAATAGTATTTCCCGAATATTCGGATATGAATGGAATGATTCTTACATTGTCATGGAGACGTTTACCGCTTCTTCGCCTTATCGATCACCGACTGAAGCGACACCGGGGCGCCGCCGCGGGCTTTCGATTCATCGGCAGCGCTCATGAACGCGAAAATCTCGATGGTTTCTTCCGGCTGAACGGGGATCACTCCCGTTTTGAAGAACTTCACTATCTCCTCGACAAGCGGTTCGTAGCCGCCGTATGACCCGCTCGGTCCCATGCCTTTCGAGCCGAATACGAAAGCGCCGTAATCCGTTTTCCCGCCCCGGAGACCTCTGAATGTCCCGATGCGGCCGTCCTTCCATGTGCCGACGACGAATTCGGTATCCTTGGTCTGGACACGGCTGACCGTTTCGCATCCCGTTCCCATGATGGTGAACAGTATCTCGACACCGTGGACGCCGTACCAGTAGAGGTCGGGATGATGCTCCTCGAGCGAGCACGGGCTGAAGGCGTCACAGCCGAGAACCTGCCCGATCGTCTCGTCGTTCCGCATACGTACGATGCCCGGCGAATACCGGAGCGAAGAGCTCGACCAGCAGGGCACGCCGCTTTCCTTTGCCAGACGGAAAATCTCGATGACATCGGCGAGGCTGCCCGCCATGGGCTTATCGATGAAGACGGGCTTTTTGGCGGCGAACACCGGCTTGATCTGCGCGAGATGGGGACGGCCGTCCACACTCTCAAGAAGGACGCCGTCGACTTTGGAGACAAGCTCCTCGATGGAGTTCACGATCTCGACGCCGGACTCGTCGCGGAGCTGTTTGGTAAATCCCTCGATACGGCTGGCGGAGCTTTCGACATCGGGCGAGCCGCCGGGATATCCTGCCACTACACGGCAGCCGTAGTTATTCTTGGGATCGTTGAGGGTCTTGGCAAAAGCGATGACATGCGATGTGTCGAGACCGATCATGCCGATACGGAATACTTTTCCCTGTGCCTGCGCGGAAACCGGCGATACAACGGCGCACAGCATGAGCACCGCAACCGAGAGCAACAACATAAGCCTGATGACCTTCATGGTATATCCTCCTTGAAAATAAAAGATAAAACGCCTATCGATTTATTCCAGCTTTATCCCATCCCTTCACCCGAACTCACCCCCTGACCCCTTCTCTTACCAAGAGAAGAGGAAGAGACTCGGGTGGTCATCCCCCTCTATTTCCAAGAGAGGGGGACCGAGGGGGTGAGTTAATAAAAAACAACTACATAGAAAATATTTCTGAACATCATCGTCCCGGCGCGCTTTTCACTGTTCCAGCCGGTACACCAGGATCGAAGCGGAAGTACCGTCGCTCACATAGAGCTTGCCGTTGCTGAATGCCACCGAACGCGGCGTCATCTCGCGGTCGATGCCGAATCCAGCAATCGCTTCCGCGGCTCCTGCCGGTGATAGAATCACGATCCCTCTCAGGTCAGCGACCGCAACGGTTCCACCGGGAAGAACGGCGGCGTCAACCGGCGCTTCGAGCACCGCTCCGCCGATATACGTGATTCTGGCGCCGAAGTTTTTCATCACCGCCACAGCATGGTTTCCCGTATCGGCAATGTAGAGGACGCCGTTGGAATCGATGTCGAGACCGGCGGGAAGACGGAGGCTTGTCCGTTCCGAGCCGAATGCGCCGAGCGTTCGTATCGAGCCGCCGAGCATGTCCATCCGTATCACCGCCCCGGTTTCACGGTCGGTTATGTAGAGATCGCCCGAAATTTTGTCATAAGCAAGCCCGCTGAACGAACCGAAGAGCTTGTTGTCGTCGCTTCCGCCCCTGTAAATGGTGAAGCCGTTCTTGAGGTTACGGTCGAACCTGAGCACCCGTGAATCCGATGCGTCTATCGTATACACCTCGATGCCGCCCGAGGAGCAGACATCGACCGGGGCGTAGAGCCGTTCCGTCCGGTTGGTGAAACTGTCGAACCGCGATATGATCGCCCCTTCGCTGTCGAGGCGGACAACGGACGATTTGCCGCGGTCGCAGACATAGAGGGTGCCGTCCACGCCGAACGATATCCCCCACGGCGCCCGTATCTCTCCCGGTTTGCCGAGAGCGCCCTCATAGACAAGCTTTACCGCTCCGGTTGTCACAGGAGGAGGCGGCGGCGGCGCAGCCGTTTCCGGGGATTTTTCAACTACGGGCGCGGCACAGGAAACGACAATTACCAGAGCGATGAGCGCCGCAATCTTTTTCATGACCTTCTCCCCTTCAACCATCCTCGTGCATATGCGGCAAACGTAAGATAATCATAGAGTTTCGTGGGCAGCGGTAAAAAATCGAGCATACGGGTTGCCAGGAAGAGGGGGTAATATACCGCGCCGTTTACCGCGAATCGTCCGGCGGTTCTATCCAGCGTGTCCAACCGGACAATCCGGTAGAGTTCGGGGTGACGGGCTATGAGCACCGGCAGTGCATGCTCGCCGTACATCGCCATTCGACGGATATGACCTGCAAGGGTACCCTCGAAATGATGGTATGCGACCGCTTCCGGCGCATGAACAAAGCCTATTCCCGCCTTATGAAGCCGTAAACCGAGGTCGAGGTCTTCTCCGCCCCAGCCGGGAAGTTTTTCGTCGAACACCTTCCCGGACGGAAGGTCGGACCGCCGGACCGAAGCATTGCCGGTCACAAAATACCAGGGTGGAACCGGTTCACCGAATGTAAGTTTATGGACTCCCCGTGAGCCGATATAGGCACGAAAACCGCCGCCTTCGGACCAGATGATATTACCGATTACCGCGGCATGGGGATTTTTCTCATGGCGCAGGGCATGAGCGATCAGAAATCCGGGCTTTGCTTCCATATCCGAATCGAGAAAAACCACGATGTCTCCGTTCGTTTTCCCGATTCCTTCGTTCCGGGCTGCACTTCGTCCCTTGTTCGAGGGAAAGGAATGCCATACGAGCGGGTAATCCGCTTCCGCTGAATCCCTTATACAGGATTCATCGAGACCGCTGCCGTCATCGACGACGCAGACCGTGTAATCGGGAGTTCCCTGCATTTCCCTGCACAGGGAGCGAAGGCATCGAATGAGGAGACCGGGGCGGCCGTATGCGGGAATTATAACCGAAAGGTTCATGATACCTGCCGGGTTAGGGTGTCATAAATTTATTGGGTCATCCGAATAATGAGTACCTGAACGATTCATAAATTATCAGCTTGTTTTTTTACCCTCACCCACCTGACTCCCTCTCCCCCGCTTCGCGCGGGCGAGGGAGAGCCGCTAAATGGACGCTGAAAGTTGACCCCTCTCCCCTGCATGGGAGAGGGAATTAAAGGATGATGGAATACATTGTAAAACAATGCATTTAAGAAAAAATCGTGATATGTATATCCTGCCTTCTGAGAAACGACGGGCATTTTACGTACAGCACATTTACCGGATGAACCATTTTATTGTACGGTATAAGTCGGGAATCCATTTCGGGATCATGAGAAAGTCCTGTACGGGAACGCACCATGCGAATGTGTTTTTTCGCCAATAACAGTATCATGTCATTCGAACCACCGTATTTTCAGAAATAAGACGATATACATTTCTATGACCGATTCATCGGGCGATGGTTTCATTATGGCATCATGAGCCGGGGAACACGATGTATAGCGGATATATTTCACTCCCGCATCGACACCGTAGGAACTGAGCCATGAACCGGTGTCTCCGGTGATATCGGTGTTGAGACGCCACCGTGCGCCCAGAGCCGCGTAGGGGCCGCTCATATCGGCGACATGGTATTTCGTTTCGGGCTGATCCGTTTCACGGACGCCTTTTCTTACCCACTGCGTACTCGTCATGCTGTACCGCGCGCGGGAAATCCCGATCGAACCGTATACGGTCTTGATTTTCATGAAATCGGGCTTGATTTTTTCCATCGGCAGCTCATAGCGGAGACCGGCCCAGAAATTTTCATAAAATGAGTCAACGGGCTTTTCAAGAATCATATCATTATCATACGCCAGTGATTTGAAGCTTATATCCTCGCCGAGGCTCGCATTGAACCCACCCTGGAGAGCAAGCCCCCGGAAAATACGGGCGGCAGTGTTAATGGTGCCCATCCGATAGGTCTTGGTGCTCCACTGGGGAACATTTTTTCCCTGGGCATACTGTATCCCGCCGCCGAATTCAAACCGGGGACCGTACGGATCATCGGAAGCGGCAGCAGAGTGTATAAAGAGAGGACAGACCGGCAGCACGGCAACAAACAGAAGTAAACTCACAGAAAAAGCGGAATATCGCATGGAATCTCCGACAGCGCCGATTGCAGATAAAGGATTGTAGACAGGCGGTGAAAAGGTGTCTTTATACCCGCCCGGCGACGATTACTCAGCATAAAGCGAAGAATTTATAGCATATTTACAGGGTAAAGTCAACATTTTAAAACAATTTATAAAAGTGTCAACAAGAACAGTATATCAAACGTTCATATTTATTAACTTAGTAATTCTATAATTTTCCTTGCGTTACCTTTTTTTTCTTGATAGTTTTAAAGATGATTTCGAGTGTGGTTGAAATATTGTTTCAAAACAACGATTTTCGCCGGAATAAACCGCTCCTGCTGTTACATAACGGTGAATCGGCAGAGAGCCTGTACGAAGATAAAATTGAATTTTTCTTATGATACAGATTTATGACTGAAAAGTATAATGTATTATCAGGTTATTCGATCAGCTCACGATCTCAAATTTATTATACGAATATCGTCATTCCCGGGAACGAAGTGAACTGGGGACCCGGTATTGACATCGCTCTGCCATACGTTTTAATGATTAAATAACCGGAAAGTATTATCGATAATTTCGTTATCTTGTACCCGTACAGTATTAAGGAGGGGGCATGTTATGATTCATGAGAAAAGCAGCATGATAACGCTGCTTGCAGTGGTTGTTCTTTCGGTACCGCTGACCGTGCTGGGACAGCCGAAAAGCGACATCAAACAGGTTTATCCCAAAATGTATCCGGCCGAAGGCCTGATCTGGAAAGGACGCAGTGTTCAGGAGTCCTGCTGGAACAAGATATGCGAGGATCCGCAGGGACGAATCTGGTTCACCGGCGGCGATCACTGGGGGACAGACCGCAGCGGCGGCATTTTCGATGACAAATATGATCGTCCATGGGGATACGGCAACACAACAATCAATGTGTACGATCCGAAAACGGACAAGGTAACGCTTAAATTCGAGCTCGACCGGGCAAGCGTTCTCTTTTCAAATGCGGAAACTCCCGGCCACGGGAAGATTCATTCGAATCTCCAGTCCGATTCCAAGGGCTTCATCTGGACTGCCGGATACATGGGCGCATCGTATGACCACGAATTCACCAACGCTTTTTATCCCAAGAGTTACGCCGGCGGGGCAATTATCAGATATGATCCGAAAAACGATGACATAGACTATTTCGGACTCCCGACACCGTACGGCGGACAGGTCGCGGTATATCTCGATGAAAAGCGCGATACCGTACTCGGTTTCGCTGTCGACCGCGGCAGATTCTGGCGTTTGAATTACAAGACGATGGAGTTGAAACGGTATGAAACCAACGGCCGTTTCGGTATCCGCGAAATGATTACCGACCATAACGGAATAAGTTATTTCGCAAACGAATTTCAGGGTCTCACAAAATTCGATCCCGACACCGAAACATTCACCGATCTCGACATGAAAATTCCCGGACTCCGGGCATCGGTGGTTTCGTCGAAGAATGTAATCTATGGGATATCCGCCGAGGGGTTCGTCTGGAGTTACGATCCCCAAACCAACAAGGTCGAGGAGTACGGCCATGTTGTCCAGGTTCCCAAAGAGAATGTATATACCCCGAATATGGCGCTTGACGAGGAATGGGGACGGCTGTACTTTATTGCAGGCGGACATGGAGTCACCCTGTCCGGCATGCCGATTCTCACCATCTTCGATCTCAAGACCAAACAATTCTACTGGCCCGGAAAGCTCGATGTGGACGGCTGTTATGGCGCTGTCGTAGCAAAAAGCCACTCGGTATATTTCCAGGTTTATTCTTATATACAGAAGGACGGAAGACGAATCAAGGATAAGGACGGCAAAGAAATCAGAGGGAATTTCCTCGTTCGGTATGATCCACCCAAGAGCCTGGAGGGATTGAAGTAATGAAAACCAGTACCCGTATAGTATTCATTCTGACTGTGCTTGCCTTGGGCGTCATGGTCACCGGCGTCTTCGCCCAGAGAATGGGCGATATTGGCGAAAAGGCAATTTTAAGGCATTATCTTATTTCCAACGGTCCGAAAGGGCCTATCCACGGCGGCGAGAGCGCAGTGACCGACATGATTCTCATGGATGACGGCTGGGTGTACGGAAGCACCGAGGCGACATGGGGTGGAAAGGCATGTCACCTCTTCCGCACGGACGGCGAGGTGAGCGAGCATGTCCTCGATGTCACCGGAAAACTTTCCGGCCAGCCAAAGGTCAAAGACATGGCGCTCGGCCCGAACGGCGAGCTCGTCGGCTGCACCTCCACATACGACGAGGTTTTCGACGATGCAAAGAACACCTACGAAGGGGGCCATCTTTTCACCTACAATCCGAAAACGAAGGCATTCGTCGATTACGGCATCATCGCTCAAAAACAGGGCATCAACTGCATTGCGGTCGATATCCCTCACACCCGCATTTACGGCGTCACATACCCGGCGGGGCACCTGTTCGCCTATGATTATACCTCCAAAAACATCAAGGACTTCGGAGAGGTCAAGACACCCTGGCGTGTCAAGGACCTCGGCAGGGTGTCCTGGCGCGGCGTGCCGAAAGTGCTCATGATCGACGATGCGGGCACGGTGTACTACTCCACCTATATCAGGTCCGACGGCGGCCGGATATTCAGGCTCGCGTATGGTGACGAGAAGCCGGTGTTCACCGGAGCGCTGGTTCCCACGCAGAAGGGTATGGACGACGATCCCATTTACGAGAACACGATCGTCTCGGCGATAAAGGCGACGGACGGCGGTTTCTGGTGCGGTACGAGCGTGGACGGCTTCCTCTTCAAGTTCTACCCGTCCACCTCGACGGTCATCAACAAGGGCAAGGCGTTCCAGTACTGGAATCTCCGCTCGCTCACGTACGGCGGCGATGGCAGGCTCTACATGCTCGGAGGCCGCGACTACGACAACTCGTGGCTGCTCTGCTACGACACCATGACCGGATCGATCGACTGCCTCGGCTGGCCGACCAATACCACACAGATGGGTGTGATCTGCAGCGACAAAGAAGGCAAGATTCTCATGGCGGAAAATCTGCGTAATTCCTATATCTGGGTGTATGGTCCCTCTGGCAGGCTCAATATCAAGGGCGAGGCCATCATCCAGAAACCCGGCGCCGGCGGCGAAGTCAGACAGCCGTAAGGGGACGCGGTCAGCATAAGGTACTTCCAGAAAACGGGGGTGGAAAACGAATCCGCTCCCGTTTTTTTTATTGGAAAAAGGCGCCTCGTGTTTTAGACTATATCAAATACACGAACAAACAGGTCCGGGGTTTGATATACAGCACGGCATACATGATTATGCATGGTATGGACGATTATATCCTGAAACGAGTTCAGGATGACGGTCATGCCGAACTCGTTTCGGCATCTTTTTTGAAAAGAAACGCATGTATGTTTGCCGTTATATAACCCATATGGAAGGAGCCCCATGTCCCGATTCACCGACCGCATGATACGCGCTGCGCGGCTCGATGTCACGCTTTACGAGGAAGTCGAGGCCGACAGGGGCGCGATGACCCAGGCAATGGGAGTTGTCGCGCTTTCGAGCCTCGCCGCGGGAGTCGGTTACCGTGGAATAACCAGTGTCACGGCCCTGCTGGTTTCCATACTCGCATCGCTTACCGGCTGGTTCATCTGGGCGTATATAACGTATTTCGTCGGAACGAAGATATTTCCCGAACCGCAGACGCACACCGACCATGGTAAGCTCCTGAGAACAATCAGCTTTTCGAGCTCTCCGGGGATACTCCGTATCTTCGGCATCGTGCCGGTCATCCGCGGTGTGGTCAACCTCATCGTCATGGTGTGGATGCTCACCGCCATGGTCGTCGCAGTCCGTCAGGCGCTCGATTATACGAGTACGCTCAGAGCTGTAACTGTCTGCTTCGCCGGGTGGGTAGTACAGGCTGCACTCATCGTGCTGGTCGACATGGTGTTCTGATGATTCGGCGGGAACGATAAACTACCCCGCAGCAAACTGCGGGTAATTTTTTCGATTAAAGCGAATGTACGAAGACATGATTTGATACAAAAATAACGCATCATAAGAAATAACAAACTATTACGAGGGACATTAAATGAATCGTGAGACCACAGTGGACAGCATGTCTGCCGCGACTCATGATACTATGCCTTTTCACGGGTATCGGTCGGCAGCGATATATTTCTGGAGCGGGACGGGCAATTCGTACCGCGCTGCAACCTGGATTGCCGAAGACCTTGCGAACGATGGCGCCGAGGCATCGGTGATCCCCCTGGCGCAGGCGGACCCCGGCGAAGAAATCGGGAACGGGCCGGAAAACCTCGCAGGTCTGGCGTTTCCCGCCCACGGTTTCACGGCGCCGTGGAGGGTGATACGGTTCGGGCTCCGTCTTCCGTCGAGGAAGGGGACACATGCCCTCATCGTGGTAACACGGGCGGGAATTAAGGTCGGCCCGGTGTGTCTCCCCGGTATGGAAGGAACTGCGGGATACCTCCTTGCGCTTATACTGGCGCTGAAAGGGTATTCCGTGCGGGGAGTGACCGGTCTCGACATGCCATCGAGCTGGCTGGCGCTCCACTGGGGGCTCAGCACAAAAAACGCCCGCGTGATCATCGACCGTGCGCGGAAAAAACTGTCACGTTTTACCGGACAGATTCTCGCGCATGGCCGCTGTTTTTGGAGTTTCATCGATCTCGCGCTCGGTCTCGTTTTCCTGCCTGTCTCGGTACTCTATATACTCGTGGGGCGATTCACCCTGGCTAAGCTCTTTTTCGCAAACAGCCAGTGCACAGGCTGCGGGCTCTGCGCCGAGCGCTGTCCCGAGGGGGCGATACACATGCTGGGGAAGCACCGGAAGATGCCGTACTGGACATTTTCATGCGAAAGCTGCATGCGGTGTATGGCGTTCTGTCCCGAACGGGCGGTCGAGGCAAGCCATTCGTTCTGTGTCGTGCTCTACTATGTGACAGGCATTCCGGTATCGCTCTATATCTTACACGGACTCGCCGGAAGATTCCCGTGGATTACGGCGCTCGACAACCGTGTCGCGCGGTTCGTGGTTTTCGATTACCCGTATATTCTCGTGTCGATATTTCTGCTCTATGCGGTTTTGAACGCGGCTGTCAGGATTCCCCTTATCAATAAATTTTTCACTTATACCACGCTGACGCATATCTACCGCCGGTACAACGAACCGGAGACCCGCGCCGGAGACCTGATGAAAAAACATGTCCACAGCCGGGGGATAAAAGAATATGGTGAATCGCAGTCATAAAAAGAATGCAATGCTGAAGCACATCGTCGACATAAAATTCGTAAGTTCATTGAGGATGATATAGACCCTGAAACAAGTTCAGGGCGACCTGTGTTTGATCAGGTTGTCATGCTGAACTCGTTTCAGCATCTATTACAATTACAACACCCTAAATATGTTCATGCTTGCATGCAGCACGGTATTACCATTGATAATGATAACTCCGAAGAAAGGATACGATATGGAACCGGTTCGGTTAGGCATCATCGGCTGCGGTATCGCCGCCCGGGAGCTGCACTGGCCCGCGCTCAGTGAAATGCCCGGCATGTTCAAAATCACCGCCGTATGCAACCATACCGGGCCTAAGGCGAAATCGTTTGCCGAAATGGTCGGCGGGGTGCCGTATGTTCTCGATTACCATGAGCTGCTCGACCGTAAGGACGTGGAAGCGGTCTCGATTATTCTCCCCTTCGGGCTCAACCGCGTTGTCGCCGAAGATTGCCTCAGGGCGGGCAGGCATGTCATGATCGAGAAACCCCTTGCAGCGAGCATAACCGATGCCGAAAAGATGCTGCTCATCGAGGAGCGGTATGCGCCGCTGGTCATGATGGTCGCCGAGAACTTCCGGTACCGCGCGCTCTACCGCCGCGCGAAAACGCTGCTCGACGGGGGCTCCATCGGGACTCCCTACGCGGCCATCTGGAATTTTTTCACCGATGTGTCGTCGGGCGCGAATACGCAGTACATGTCGACCGCATGGCGTTTCGACCGTGACTATCCGGGCGGATTTCTTGTCGATGGCGGAGTCCATATCATCGCGGCGCTCCGACTCCTGTTCGGCGAATTCTCGCGGTTATCGGCGCAGTCGAGGAGCGTGAATCCCGATGCGGGAAGAGTCGATACCCTGACTGCCGAATGCACATTCGCAGGCGGTGTTGCCGGGCAGATAAACATGTTTTACAGCTCGCGGGGGCTCAAAGTCAACACCATCTACATATTCGGCGATGCCGGAACGATGCTGGTCGACAATTATGGCGACACTGTCGCGGTGAAAAAGCCCGGCATGCCCGACATCACGGAAAAGTGCACCGAAGAACGCGGATATGTCGGCGAATACGAGGACTTCTGCCGCGCCATACGGACGGGAAGCCCGGTGGTCAGCACCTTCAGGGAGGCATTCATCGATCTGAATGTCATTACCCGCGCCCTTGAATCGGCTGAAGCGGGTACAATTGTAAGATTCGATTGACACGGATGTACACGGACAGTGATAAATTGCAGTAGGGGCAATTCATGAATTGCCCCTTCCCGGCGTCCTGCCTGAATCCGGCTTTTTGACAAAGGAGAAACAATGGATACCCTGAAATATGTCACCTATTGCGGTCTCTACTGCAAGCTGTGCGCAAACATTGCCCGGATTCCCAATCAGGCATACGCGCTCCGTGATACGCTCGCCAAAAGCGGATGGACATTCTTCGGCGATCAGTATGTTCCCGAATTCAGGGAATTCTGGAAGGCTCTCGGGTATTTCAGCGACATGGGAGAAAAGTGTCCCGGGTGCCGAGGGGAATGCGGTTATCCCGGCTGCACCATCCGTCCCTGCGCCCGTGAGCGGAAGGTCGAGGTATGCTCCTCCTGTGATGAATTCCCGTGCGACCGTATAAAAGAGCTCGCCGGGAGATACCCGAATCTCATATCGGACGGATTCCGTCAGCGCGCAATCGGTCTCGACCGGTGGATCGCCGAGCAGGAAGAACGGTGCGCAACGGGATTGTGCTATAACGATTTCCGGTATCCGATCGAGGGTGACGAATAGTAAAACGTGTCAGGGCATCACCGAATACATTACGCCTCATATCAATCTGTCGGGTATGGAATTCCCGGAAGGTATCGTTTCATGAAAGTAAAGCATTTACCCCTGCTGTTTATTACCGGTATCATTGCGGGCGTTACCGTATATGCCGATGACACTCCTCCTCTCGACATCCCCGGTCAGCCCGGATATGTCACATCCGGACTCATCTATCCCCTCGACAGGAGGCCGACGCCGCAGTGTCATGCTTCCACCATCGTCTCGGCGGATGACTGCCTTGTCGCGGCATGGTTCGGCGGCACCGAGGAAAAAAATCCCGATGTGGGTATCTGGCTGTCACGGTATGAAAACGGCGCATGGACCCGCCCGGTTGAAGTAGCCAGCGGCGTACAGGCGGATGGCAGTCGATTTCCCTGCTGGAATCCCGTGCTGTTCAAGCCCGATCATGGCCCCCTCATGCTGTTCTACAAGGTCGGCCCCGATCCCGTCCGCTGGTGGGGAATGTTGATGACTTCCGGGGACGGCGGCAAAACATGGTCACAGCCCCGGAAGCTCCCCGACCATATTCTTGGGCCGATAAAGAACAAACCCGTTCAGGTCTCCACGGGATATATTGTATGCCCGTCGAGCACGGAAGATGGCGGCTGGAAGGTTCATTTCGAGCTCACCGGAGACCTGGGCCGGACATGGGAGCGCACGGAGCCGGTTGACGACAGCGGCGGCCGTTTTTCCGCAATCCAGCCTGCCGTTATTGTCCACGGCGGCGGTGTACTGCAGGCGCTCTGCCGTTCACGGGAAGGCGTCATTGTCGCGACATGGTCCAAAGATGGGGGCAGAACATGGAGCGAACTGTCATCGACCGTCATCCCCAATCCGAATTCCGGAATCGATGCCGTTACCCTCCACGACGGCCGTCATCTGATCGTATACAACCACGCCGGCATGGTCGAGGGTAAATGGGGCGGGCCGAGAACGCCGCTCAATGTCGCTGTCTCCCGTGACGGGCGTTCCTGGAGCTCCGTGCTCGTGCTCGAAAACGGGCCGGGGGAATATTCTTATCCCGCGGTCATTCAGGACAGGGATGGTCGTGTCCACATAACCTACACATACCGCCGCGAATCGATAAAACATGTCGTGATCGATCCGGAGATGCTGAAAGCCGATACGCCGATAAAATAAACGGGCGGCACATACTATGTAAAACTGAATGGAACGCGGATTTACACTGATTGGGCGGATTTTCGCGGATTGAAATTTTTCAATATCTCTTTTTTTTGTATAATAACTTTGGGTGATAATGAGGAAAATATACTGTAAATGATCGTCCACATTAAGAGGGCTGTGAAAAAATATATTTTTCACGAGCCCCATGAGGAAATGTGTTGTTTTATTGCTGTCAAGGGCATGTAAATCGGCACTTCATGCCGACCCTTGACAGCTTATATCAACGTAAATGTTATTTATTGCTCCGGCGGATAAATAATGATACCAATAGCAGGAATAGATGCCGAAACAAGTTCGGCATGACGTCATCCGATATCACTGTTTAATCGCCGAAGCAATATCACAACGCTTTTAAGGAAATCACATGTCGTTTATACTGTTTCTCATGCAGGCTGTCATCATCTCGCTCTCCGGGGTCATGGCGCCCGGCCCTATCACTGCCGTCACGGTCGGAACGGGGACGAAATCACCCCATGCGGGTGCGCTCGTGGCGGTCGGGCACGGTATCGTGGAGTTCCCGCTCATGGTGCTCGTGTATTACGGCGTCGGGCATATACTCAGCATGGTGCCGGTGAAAGTGGCCATTTTCTCGCTTGGCGGGCTGTTTCTCCTGCTCATGGGTGGCGATATGCTCCGGAGCATGAAAAAAGCCGGTTCCGGCCCGGAAAAACGCAACGACGCCCCCCTTGTCGCCGGTATTCTGTTCAGCATGGGCAATGTCTACTTCCTCCTGTGGTGGGTCACGGTCGGCGCGGCGCTGCTGTCGAAGGCGATGGCTTTCGGGATTGCGGGCGTTCTCGTGTTCGCCTTCGTCCACTGGTCATGCGACTTCATCTGGCTTTATGTTCTCTCGGCGGTTTCGTACAAGGGGGGAAACCTGCTCGGTGTCACCTTCCAGCGTATCGTATTCGGGGTCTGTGGCGTATTTCTCGTCGTGTTCGGAGTTAAATTCATCGTTGATGCGGTGAAACTGTGGGCCGGATGAAGAGCTTGAAACGGATAAAGACACAGATTCATGATACTCGCCGCCGTTTTACTTGTCTCGTTTCACTCCCCCATGAACTGCAAAACAAGCTTCCTCCGCCGTGACCTGACATCGAAATCGACGAATATCACCTGCTGCCATGTCCCGAGTGTGAGCGCGCCCCCGGAAAACGGTATCGTGAGCGATGGCCCAAGAAGGGACGCCCGCAGGTGTGAATGCCCGTTGCCGTCGCCCCATGCCCGGTCGTGGTGATAGCTCCGGTTCGAGGGAACGATGCGCTCCCAGAGCTCGGTGAGGTCCTCGACAAGCCCCGGCTCGTACTCGACCGTGGTCAGCGCGCCTGTCGCTCCGGGGACGAATACGGTGACAATTCCGTTCCTGAGCCCTGCCTCGTCGAGCGCTTTGCCGATATCCGGGGTGATGTCGATGATTTCCGCGTTGCCGCGTGTGGGAAATTCAAGATGGTGAGTGATTACAGCCATATAGACGCCTCGATTGTTTATTCCGGTTATCCAGTTAAATCAGCTTGCATGTTTGATCCCCCTCGGCTTCGCCGTGTCCCCCTTATAAAAGAAAGGGGGATAATAGTGTCCCCAAAAACGCTCCCTCTTTAAAAAAGGGGATGCCGCAGGAAGAGGAATCATATTCTATCGGAAGAAAGTATCATTCTGTCTGTGCCCTTATCCACGCCATGATAACATCGGCGATATATCCGATTTCCTCGTCATTCAAAGCCCTCCCCTTCGGGATGTTGTGCCATTTTTCGAGGCATCCCCGGCAGCAGGTGGCGGTCGCATGCTGTGCGATAAACACCGGGTGGTTTCTCATCGGTGTCTGCCTGCCGTCGTTCGCGGGGTTCGCCGGAGCAATACGTGCCGTGATGAAATCCACGGCGTGGTTTCTGATGGTTTCCATGCCCCGCGAGGTGACATACCCGATATCCGGCGTCCGCAACCTGAACCGTGCCCGGAAGGACGACCGCTTCAGCGCCTCCAGTTTTTCCCCGATGATGCGGGCATCGCCGACAGTGTGCTTTCCATGTTCTTTATACGGTTTCATGGCGCGAGATACCGTGAGATAAATCCCTGTAATCCATCGATATATATCTGTCCCGATACAAGGAAACCATCGTTGTGAGTGCCGTGAATTTCGAGAAATTCTTTCGGTTCGTGCGCCGCATCGAACAGCGCCTGCCCGTGGCTGAACGGTATGAGATCGTCCTCGCTGCTGTGGATGACGAGCACCGGGCACCGCACTTCACTCAGGTACCGGACAGTTGGAAATGAGAACCGTGCGAGCAGCCGCACGGGCATGAGGGGATGGAGGTTCGCGCCCAGGTCGGGTATCGAGGTGAAGGAGGACTCGATGATAACGAGCCTCGGCGTATGCTCGCGGGCGAGCCACGAAGCGGCCGCCCCGCCGAGGGAACGGCCGAAGAAGATTATTCTTTCGGGGGATATATGACGGTTTTCGGTGAGATAGTGCCATGCGGCTTCGGCATCGTCGTATATACCCCGCTCGCCCGGTTTCCCGCCGCTCATACCGTATCCGCGGTAGTCGAAAATGAATGTGCTCAGCCCGAGATCGTGAAAAATCCTGATCGATTCGATGCGGTGGGATATGTTGCCCCCGTTGCCATGGCAGAATATCACCACTCCCCGCTCCTGTTCGGCGGGAACGAACCAGCCTGTCAGCAGGATGCCGTCCTTCGACCCGAACGTCACATCTTCATACGCAAGACCATCACTGCCGGGTGTCCGCTCGATATCCCGTACGGGCTGAAAGACCAGACGGGACTGGATCATGAACAGGAATGTCGATAATCCAAGGTAAAAAATCAATCCCGCCAGCACAATCAGGCGGGTGATATGCCAGAACGAGTGCAGATTAATATCCATACATCCTCTTGAGCATCAATAAAAAACCCAACCGATACATCTGTTCTTGAATTTCATGAGAATACTGGTTTTTTACGGATTTGCTTTTTTATATCTTTTTTGATGTTGTCGATTAATCGTTACATAAGGCAGTACTGACCCGGGATATTCATGAATATATTAAACCACGAAGACACAAAGACACAAATTTATATAACATATTATTTATACTATTATTTACAATTAATAAACATTAACACCTAAAAAATTTATAAAAAAATAAAATCCGTGCAAATCCGCGTTCTATTGAATTTTGTGAACAGATCGGGCTGATAATCCAATATATCTCTTTGTGCCTTAGTGTCTTTGTGGTAAACCGTTTTTTGAATCATTATGGTCAGTGTTCATTCTCCGATATGGTTTCATCATCCCGGTTCATTCCATGTCTCGAACACACGGTAAACGTTTTCGGGACGGGCTCCCGGGCCGAACTCGCACTGGGCGATCGCCCCGCCGTCGCAATAGAGCGCTTCACGGACATTCCGGACAGCCGCTGAAACCTCGTCCGGGGAAGCATAGGGAAGGATGTGCTGACGGTCGATTTCTCCCCAGAAAGTCAGTTTTCCCCTGAACCGTTCGCCGAGTTTGTCCGCGCCCATGCAGAATATCTGTGAATTGAGCGCATCGAGCCCGAGCCCTATCAGGTCGGGGATGATGTCGATAATATAGCCGTCCGAGTGCATGAAGCAGTACTTGCCGTGATCGTGGGCAATGGTTATGTAGTCACGGTAGAGCGGCTTGAAAATCGACCGCCAGAGATCGGGAGAAATGAGGAGGGAACGCTGCGCTCCCCAGTCGTCCATGAAGAAAAGGGCATCCACATCGGTTTTTGCCCAGAGCTCGAGCTGTTTGATGTAGAATGCATGGATACGGCCGATGAGGGCAAACAGTTCCGGGGGCTGATCCATAAGATCGCAGAAAAGCTTTTCCGTTGTGCGGATGAACTGGAGGCGCTCGAACGGCCGCGCGAAACAGCCGGGTATGACAAACGTGTCCGTATTCCTGCAGTAGTCGTTCACCGCCGCGACATCGAGCGTGAGGAGCTCATCGGGCGTGCGGATTTTTCCGGTATCGTTCCAGTCCCTGAGAAGAGGCTCCTTGACCTCGCCGATGTAGCCGGGCTGATGGTTTTCGAAAACACATCCCCACTCGTCACGGTAGAATCCCGGCGTATAAGGATCCCCTTCGGTATGGGGCGGTGTCGAATAAACCTCCGGCGGATTGGTGATATCATCGGGAAAATCGTGGTGGATACGGTCTACCGCACCGGGATAGTGATCAGTCGCATACGGCAGCAGCCAGAGCTGACGGGGAACCCGGTCGGGGCGGGCATATTCGAGCGTTTTTCGCATACGTTCACGGGATGTCACGGGCACTCCTTATCGAAACGATCATGAAAGACCTTTTGCTATTGTGAATAGTATACACATTGAACCGCTCCGGTCAATAATTATTGTGCGCCCGGGAAGTTTTTGTGACGTCCGGATGACAGACCCCGAAACGACTTCGGGGCAACACTGTGAAACCATGCCGTCATGCTTCACCCGGCAGCAGCTTTCAGACAACGGTAAATAACGAAACTTGTGATACACACATTGTATCGGATTCTCATCGGTTTTTATCTTGACAATATTCAGTATTATGATAAAATTATAGAAGAATGTTTACAATTGAAGGTTTGAAAAATATTCTCCGGAATTGAAAAATTTCATATGGAGGTGCGTTCATGGTACGAAAACTGCTGTCCTCCCTGTTGATAATACTGCTTATCGTGGCCGGATTCCCCGTTCGCATTTCCTATGCACAACAACAGAAATTCTACACGATCGCCGCTCTCGACCTTGTCGCAAACGGAATATCCGAGGCAGAGGCAAAATCGCTGTCCGAGTACATGCGCGGGCAGATCACACGAGCCGCGACCTCCGATGAGTTCAGCAGAAAATCGGGATTCTCGTACAAGGTTATAGAACGGTCGCAGATGGACAAGATTCTCGATGAGATGCAGTTTCAGGGTACCGGCTGCACCGACGAGGAATGCGCGGTCGAGGTCGGAAAGGTGCTCGGAGTCGAACGTATCATCATCGGCTCGGTCGGTCTTGTCGGGGAAACCTATACGATCAATACCCGCATCATCGATATCGAAACGGCGAATAC
>JAJFUH010000068.1 GCA_021372535.1 bacterium | reverse complement strand
TTTAACACCATGATAAATGTTAAAGACATCACATTCCATGGCTCATATCCTGCACTGGATCTGAGTCTTGGAATCCCCGGGTACCAGGGCGGAACAATGATCAGTAATCCCGGCCCCGGCAAACTGTTCGGTTTTGCTGTTTATATCAGGGATAATGTAACTACCAGGGGATTCACCCTGACGTTCAGATGGGATAAAACAAAGGCCGAATTCAGAAAATCCCAGTCAGGAGCGGAGATATCCGATGATACGATAACCATAAACGGAATAACCGACCTGACACTGGCCAGTGAAAAAAATATGCTGGTTTCGGATGGCACCGGCTCACTTACATCTGTCGGTGAACGGTATGAAGATGGATTCTATACGGTTTCATGGGCAAAGATGGGCGGCGATGCAATCACCGCGCCGGAAGGCCTCCTTTATCTGGCGGTTTTCAGAACCGCTTCCGACCTTTCAGAAAACGATTATTTCCCCGTTCTCGTCGAGGTGTCGGTCAGTGATGAAACAGGAAACGTTCAATCCCTGAAACCGGCTGAGTTTTTTATCGGTTCTCCGGTATATCCCCCAACCGTTATTACAGTAAAAGACATTCCCGACGACAACGGACACAGCGCCGCTCTTTCATGGAACCTTTCGCCTGACGATCCGAATGTCATGCACTACAGCATTTACCGGTCCCGTCATCCCGAGATTTCCGATCCCATCCCGCTCGCATCGTTTAAAACGGTAGCGGAGCTCGCTGAAGCGGAAAAAACCCATATGATACTCATAGCATCTGTCCCGAACGGCGTGAATTCTTTCCTCGATACGGCGATTCCTGTATCCGGTGTTCATTATTACTACTGGCTTCAGGCTGTCACTCAAAGCGGGGCCAGTGAAAAAATTGCGGCTCTCCCTTTAGGGTCTGTCACAAGTGTCGAAGAATTACCCGCGGCTTTTCGTGTTTTCCCTCCCTGCCCCAATCCTTTCAATCCGGTTACACTGATAAGGTACGAGATTCCGACGGGATGCAAGATATCGCTCGCTGTGTACGACATTCTCGGCCGTAAAGCCGCACTGCTTGTGGACGGCTATATTCCCGCCGGGCTTCACGAGGCTCTCTGGAACGGGCGTGATGACAGCGGGCGGAGCATGTCGAGCGGCGTATACTTTTACCGTTTCGAGGCGGGAAAAGAGTATGTCTCGCAGGGGAAAATGCTGCTTCTCCGGTAACCAAGGAGAATTCGCAATATGAATCCGACCTGTTCACGGGACATTAATGGAACGCAGATTTACGCGGATTTGTTTTTATAGTTGTTATGTTGCGGATGTGATTGACATGTAAATATCATATATATTATAAATAATATGTTATGTCTATTCGTGTCTTTGTGTCTTTGTGGTAAAATAGCATAATGAATTTTTTCAGATTAACCTTGTTTAAATGCACCCCGAAGAGGCATGTTGATTTCTGGTAAATCGAGGATTAACCGCGCTGCTCCCCGAACCACCCTTTCACGCCTTCGATGAGCATTTCCTCATTGTCAGCCCTGAGCATACTTCCCTGCAGAGAACGCTTGAAAAGCGAGCCGTACCAGGCTGTCGAAATCCGCTTGTCCATGATGACAACCACACCTCTGTCGGTGCGGTGACGGATGAGTCGTCCTGCTCCCTGCCTGAGTTTTATCGCCGCCTCCGGTACGGAAAACTCGGTGAAGGGTGAACCGCCGAGACGTTCGATTTCTTCCATTTGCGCCTGTATGATTGGATCGGACGGCACTGCAAAGGGGAGACGGCTTATTATCACGATTTCGAGAGCGCTTCCCGGAACATCCACTCCTTCCCAGAATGATTCGGTTCCGAACAGCACCGATG
>JAJFUH010000067.1 GCA_021372535.1 bacterium | reverse complement strand
AACAATTTTCAATGATTTCTACCGAGCCAAGAAACAGATAATTAAAAATAAGGACATAGTGTCAATTAAACACCAACTTGTTCAAAATATACGACGTGAAAAATCAGATAACCAGAACACTTTTTAAAAAGGTGAAATCATTGATTTGTTAAAATGTGAATTCAGAGATTATTGACTGATTCCGCAGTATCGCAGTTTGGGGACGAGCCAGGGGCGAGTCCCGAGGAGCGTACCTAGTATGGGTATGTCTCTTCATCAAACATAAGAATTTTAGTCTCTTGAATGAGAATATACCCTAAAATAATACATACTTATGACAAGGTAACAGGAGAAAAAATAATCCCGCAATCTTTTATGTTCTTCCACTGCCAATTTGATTAGGTATGTCACCAACGCGAATCTGCATCCTGTCAGGACTTCTTATTGCAGGTTTTATTCTCTGCACAGGGTGTATACAGTCCGCCCCGGCGACAAATCAGGCCGTACGATCGGCCGGGACAGTCACTATGACCCCATATGAAGGAACACAAAAACTGGTCAAGATTGAGACAAATCTGGGCAATATCACAATTGCACTTGCTCCTGATATGCCCGTCACTGCGGGCAACTTTGAAACTCTCGTAAAAAAAGGTTATTATGACGGCGTAATCTTCCACAGAGTCATCAACGGATTTATGATCCAGGGAGGCGACCCAACCGGCACTGGCATGGGCGGGCCCGGCTACACAATTAGGGATGAGTTTACGAAGAACAACCGGAATGATCGTGGTACGATATCGATGGCTAATGCCGGCCCTAATACGGGGGGCAGCCAGTTCTTCATCAACCTCGTCAACAATAACTTCCTGGACAGTAAACACCCGGTCTTTGGCAAGGTTGTTGAAGGTATGGACGTCGTGGATAAAATTGCCAAAGTGAAGACTGGTGCAAATGACCGCCCTGTATCAAATGTCACTATTATTCATGCCGTGATGACTTGAGGTCTTCTAATTTCTCACCAGATAACGAAAATCGGAGTTTTCAGCTATGAGAGGATACTTTTCATCTTGTCGCGGAGTGCCTCTTTTCGGCTTTTTTGCGACCGGAAACATCAATTAAAGACGCAATACTCCTCCTCGTCCCGGGAAACATATCAATCGTCAACAGGATAGTTCGGATCTCACCTGATTTGGTAAGGAGCCGGAACTCGTATTGCCTGAGAGCTTCATCGTTTTTTTCACGTCGAAGGCGGTGCTGTTCAATCATATAGTCGAGGTCGTCCCTGTGAATGAATTCTGTCCAGGATTTCCTGCTATCAATATCGTCCTGAGAATATCCTGTTAACCTGAAGAACTCATTATTAGCAAACCCGATTGTAGTATCTTCTTCTATGATCACCATAGCAGTGCCGGTATTCTCAAAGATGGTACGGTACCGGATCTCGCTTTGCTTCAGGGCATCTTCTGCCTGTTTTCGATCAGTAACATCACGGAAGCTCCACACCCTCCCCACAACCTCATCTTTGAGCATCTGCGGTTGTGAGTATCGTTCAAAAATGCGTCCATCTTTGAACATGAGAACATCAAAACTGAATTCCGCTGGTTTATTGTATAAGTCAAGAACCTTTGATAAAAATTCATTCGGTTCTTTCAGCTGATTGAGCACATGGTTTATCGCCGCACTATCATCTCCTGCATCGAGAATACTTTGGGGGATATGCCACATCTGGGCAAATTTCTGGTTGTAGTTCACGATTTTACCTTCGCAACTGATCACCAGTAGACCGTCAGCGGTTGACTCTACAGTAGCCTTTAATAAAGAGAGAGCCTGCAGAGTTGCCTGCTCTGCCGCTTTGCGCTCGGTGATATCGACGAGAACCCCACGAAGGCCGACGGGAATATTTTCATGAATAATTGGTACTGAATAAGTTATTACCGGAAATGTTGTACCGTCTTTTCTTTTTGCTGTATATTCCACTGCACCAGTTGGAAACCCTTGAAAGATTTTCTGGATGTTTTCCTTTATGCGCTGATTGTCCTCGGCCACAAAAACCTCGAACACGTTGACTCCCCGTTCCAGATCCTCACTGGTGTAACCGAAGGTTTTCAGTGCAACTGGGTTGATTGAAGTTATGGTGTAATTTTGATTGATTTCAAAAACGGTCTGAGGTAATAAATCAACAAGCTGCCGGTATTTTGTCTCGCTCCTTTTTAGTTCTTCTTCTGTGCGTCTTCGGTTAACCGCCTGAACAATCTTGTGTTTGAGCTCTACAAACTGCGATTTCGGATCCCCACCTTTCTGTAAATAGAAATCTGCTCCGCTGTTTATAGCATCTATAACCACCTCTTCTCGCCCTTTACCGGTAAACAGGATAAAAGGAATGTTACTTGTTGTACGGATTTTTTTAAGAAACTGAATTCCGTCCATCACTGGCATCTGGTAATCGGAGACAATTGCATCATACGTTTTCTTATCAATCTGCTCTATACCCATTCGGGCAGAAATGGCAACATCAACGGTGCAATCCCCTGATTGCTCCAGGAACAACTTGCCGATATCGAGAAGCATTTCTTCATCATCAACGTAAAGAACTGATATCATCAGGTTCTCCATGGTTTCGTTTTTATCAATGGATTTGCCTCGAATATAGTCGCACTATAATATTCATGCCCCGATGATAATAAAGAGAATCCTGCGGGCACTACAATTCTCTGGTTTTTTAATTATCCATTGTCTTTTGAGAGAGTATCGGGCGAATTCGGGGAATAAGGCCGATGTTCTGAACCATAAAACTCATGAAGGAATATTGTAAGCAGGAAAGTAGCGCTCCGACAGTAATTGAACCAAAAATAAGAATATTTATAATGCAGAATTATAGATTGTGCCTGTCCTGGTGAGGAGGCAGGGTCCGGGCAAATGCACACAGTGCATCAATTGATTGTTTTTTGTCGATTGCTGAAACCCGTACGGTGACGGCTGTGCTGAACTCTTTTTGGATCAATTCCGGTTGCGCCCCGATACTTTCACACTTGTTTAAAAACATAACAAACGGGATCCCTGCAGCAGCTAGTGAATCGTAGAGATGGCGTATGAAATCATCAACCGGACATGTTGTATCGATAAGCAGGATTGCCCCGTCCATCCCCCTCCCGATGATTTCTCGGGCAAACTCAAATCGCTCCTGCCCTGGAGTACCAAAAATATGGATATGAATTCCATTTGCATGTATACGACCGTAATCGAGTGCAATAGTGGTAGTTCCACCAGAACAATTTGCCTCCACATGGCTTGACCCCGGGTCAAGGGTCTTTATCAAGGTGGTTTTTCCTGCACCAAAAGCCCCGAAAACCACAATTTTACATTTTTTGTCTTCCGACATCATCTTTATTTACGATAAGAAACGTTTTTACTATTTCGGTAAGATGGAATACATTTCAGAAAAAAGGACAACTCGTGAGAAAATCTCATCCGAAGGTTCATGGATTATACCCTACAAGGAAAAATGGGTGTTTTAC
>JAJFUH010000066.1 GCA_021372535.1 bacterium | reverse complement strand
TTAATCGGGAATCCATATCGACTGCATACATTTTTCAGATAAAACAAAATATTGCATGAATTATTTTTCTTCGTGTTCTCCGTGTCTCCGTGGTGAAATATGTTACGATATTTTCAGATAAATCTGTTTTAGAATCGCTCATTTACATGAAGGAGGTTGTACGGATATGCGCAGGAAATTTACGACGTTTCATTGTATTGCTGTATCGGGATTGGCTGCGGTACTTGCAGTGCTGCTGTTCCTGACAGCCGGATGTTCACAGCAGGAAGTCCCGAAAGTCAGGGTCGGAATGGCCGAAACGATTATCACGCCGCCTGTCGGGGTACCGATGGCGGGATATGCCCGTCCTGATGTGTCGAAGGGTGTTCATGACGACCTATTCGCCCGGAGCCTCGTTATCGAGGGCGCCGATGGCAACACCGCCGTTCTCATGACCCTGGGAATCATCAACACACCGCGCGATCTGCTCGAAAAGATCCGTAAGGGTATCAACGAACAGACCAAAATTCCCGAAGATCACATCGTTATCAGCGCGACTCATACTCATTCCGGTCCCGATATTGGCGGAGCCGGAGACGACTACAAGAAACTGCTTGTCGACCGCTCGGTCGAAAGCGGTGTAACCGCATGGAAGAACCGTGTGCCCGGCCGTATCGGAACCGGCGCCACCGTGGTTCTCGAGCTCGGCAGGAACGACCGCAGGATGCAGTACGGTGGCCTTCATCCCGATCCCGGGACGGGGATCATTAAAGTGGAGGATGCGAAGGGGAAACTTCTCGGAGTCGCATTCAATTACGGCTGTCATCCGTCCGCGCTCAGTCTCCACAACCTCGAATTTACCGAGGACTGGCCCTATTATGCCATCAAGGGTATCAAAGAGGTTGTCGGCCAGAATGTCTGGGTTGCATTCTACCAGTCCGCCCAGGGCGATGCCAAGGTCGGGTATTCCGCCGAGCTTTCAGCGGTCGGCGCCGAGATGCCGGTCCGTAACTTCTGGTATGCCGAGGTCAAGGGCCGTCAGATGAGCGAAGCGGTGCTCAAGGCGCTGCCCTCAATAACGACTGCGGGCGACCCGGTGGTGAAAACCGCCTGTAAATTCACCGATTACCCGCTCAGGGACAGTTATCCCATAACCGCGAAAGAAGCGGAGCGCTTGGACAAACAGGCGCGCGACACACTGGCGGAGATGGAGAAAAAAGCCGATACCATCGGCAAGCGTGTTCTCGACCAGTATCGTGTGAACGTATTTCTTTCCGGTCTTACACTCGGGTGCGCACGGTGGGTTGAGAGCCATCCGAACCCGGCGCCTCTGTCCATGGAACAACAGGCGGTCAGGATCGGCGATACGGTGTTCGTCACCTTCCCGTGCGAGGTATTCACCGAAATCGGCCTCAAGGTCAAACAGCAGTCGCCGGTGAACAAGACGTTCGTTATCGGCCTCACGAGCGGTCACGGCGGTTATATTCCCACTGCCGACGAGTATCTCGAGGGCGGCTATGCGGCGGTGATGACTCATTACAGCCCGAAATGCGAGCAGGTCTGTATCGATGCCTCGCTCGATCTGATCGGTCAGGTCGGGGGCGCCGAAATCAAAAAACCGTCCGACCCGACACGGTAACACAGGCGTTATATACTGGATTGTGTTTGGGAGGGCGGTGAAAAAGTCTCTTTTACACGCGCCCGATGACGAAATATGTTGTTTGTTCGCTGTCAAGGGAATGTAAACATGTTCCCGAATCATTAATCGGGGATCAGCACTATATGCTGACTGGTCATTCCCACAAACCCCGTTGAATTGTATTGTAATACATTGATTATAAATAGAATATATAATTATTGCTGGTGATTTTTAACCCCGTTGAAAAGTCCTGCGGTCACAACCGTTTTTCGGAAAAAGAATGGGTGCTGTCCGAGCGAGCCGAAGGTTCGCGAGTTCACACATTCCCGAAAAACGGGCAGTGAACGGGGGAGAAAGCTTTTCACGGGGTGCCCTTTCCTTGGTTACTTCCTTTGGGCACGCAAAGGAAGTAACATATAAAAAAAGTGTTTTTAAAAAATGGGAGATGGCCATTACGTGCTGACCCTTGACAGCTTTATATCCACACATACATGGTTTTTTTACCACGCTTTTAGAAAAGGAACAAAAGCATTTACGATGTACGATTTCAGTCCCCAATTTATTGCTTCGGCGATTAAACAGTGATATCGGATGACGTCATGCCGAACTTGTTTCGGCATCTATTCCTGCTATTGGTATCATTATTTATCCGCCGGAGCAATAATAGGGGATTGATTTGGGGTAGACAGGCTTTTATAAATCGTAAATCGTACTTCTAAAATCGTAAATCATTTCAATGATAATGAGGGGAGATCGTGTCACATCTCCCCTTTTTCATACACTGACTGAGCGGCGGCGACAGCTTCGCCGGGGCGGATGTCCGCTCCCAGCTCCCGCATGGCGAGTTCGAGCGCCGAGACGGTCGGCATGATATACTCGTACGAGGCGGTCAGGTTCATGTGACCGATGCGGAACATCTTTTCGTAGTACTGTTCGAGACCGCCCGCTGCGAGGACACCGTACCGCTCTTTGAGAATTTTACGAATCGCTCCCTCCTTGATATTTTCCGGCGGGAGGATGGCCGTCGTGGTCGGCGAGGCGATGCTCACATCGGGGAAGAGGCTCAGTCCGAGGTGCGGAAGCGCCGCCCGGAGAGCCGCTGATGATGTGCGGTGACGGCGGAAGCGGGCTTCGAGACCCTCGTCGAGCGCGAGCCGCGCCGCCTCGTCGAGGGCGTAGACGAGGTGTGTGGCCATGGTCATGGGCTGACGGCGGTATTTGAATTTGAGGAGTCCGCCCTTTTCCTTCGGGAACCACATGAGCTTCCACCGGCTCAGATCGAAGAAAAAACTCTGCGGAACGGTCGTGCGGCGGTCGAATATGTCCCACATGCGGTCGCTGACTCCGACCATCGCGAGTCCGGCAAGCGAGCCGATGCATTTCTGGCTGCCGGTGCAGAGGAAATCGATTCCCCAGTCGTCCATCCTGATTTCCGCTCCTCCCGCGGAGCTGACCGCGTCAACGACGCAAATAAGGTTGCGGCGGCGGGCGATTTCCGCTACTGCCTCGATGGGATTGAGTATCCCGGTGGAGGTTTCCGAGTGAACGATGGCCATTGCTCTGAGTCCGGGGGATGATGCCGCCTCGTCGATACTGTTGAGGTCGAGCGGCCTGCCCGGCTCGCTCATGAGTTCGATCACTTCGAGACGGCATCTCCGGGCGATTTCCCTGAGCATGTTCCCGAAAACGCCGTTGTTGATGATGAGAATTTTTTCGCCCGGTTCGAGGGCGGTGGAAAACGACGCCTCGATACCGCCGCGCCCGCTCGCGTTCAGAATAATGACCTGTCCGGCGGTTCCGATGATACGGGCGACACGGTCGGCGGCCCTGTCCATGACCTCGTGAAAACGGCTGTCCCCATGACTGATGGCGGGACGGCACATCGCCTGTATGACCGACGGGTCTACTTCGGTGGGTCCCGGCATCATGAAAAGTTCTCGCATGAATGATTCCCTGTAAATGAATGGTTTACGGTTAATACTTGTTTTCCGCCACGGAGAACACGGAGAAATATTATGTTGTACTAGAACAGGTAAAATATTTCACCGCAATGATTCCAAAAGATGCTGAAAACGGTTCGGCATGACGGCGTTCCCGTCACCCTGAATTTATTTCAGGGTCTATTATGCACTTGCCCCCCTATAATCCATGATTAATTTTTATTGTAATACTTAGCATAACACCCTTTGGAGCTTCCGATTTTTCAACCCCATTGAAAAGCCCCACGGTCACAACCGGTTTTCGGAAATTAAATAGGTGCTGTCCGGAACATCTTCACCTGATCTCCCAAAATCCACGATGTATTGTATTGTATTACATTGATTATAAATAGAATAAATATGATTCTTGCTGGTGTTTTTCAACCCCGTTGAAAAGCCCCGCGGTCACAAGCGTTTTTCGGAAAAAGAATGGGTGCTGTCCGAGCGAGCCGAAGGCTCGTGAGTTCACACATTCCCGAAAAACGGGCCGTGACCGTGGAAACAGGCTTTTCACGGGGTGCCCTTTCCTTGGTTACTTCCTTTGGGCACGCAAAGGAAGTAACATCTAAAAAAAGTGTTCTTAATAATGGTTGATGGCAGGAACATCTTCACCTTATCCCCAAAAATCCACGATGACTATTTTATTGTAATGAATTGATTATAAACAGCATAACACCCTTTGGAGCTTCCGATTTTTCAACCCCGTTGAAAAGCCCCGCGGTCACAACCGGTTTTCGGAAAAAGAATGGGTGCTGTTCGAGCGAGCCGAAGGCTCGTGAGTTCACACATTCCCGAAAAACGGGCCGTGACCGTGGAAACAGGCTTTTCCCGGGGTGCCCTTTCCTTGGTTACTTCCTTTGGGCAAGCAAAGGAAGTAACATCTAAAAGAAGTAACATCTAAAAAAAGTGTTCTTAAAATGGGGGGTTGCCAGCTATTATACACTATTGCTTCACTGAACGCAGCTTGGTATAAAAAGCACTTTTCCCCTTTTTTGTGTTTCCGGTTCCTTCAACGGTGAAAATCACATACTCTTTTATATTCGTAAAGAGATGAAAGCGGTATTACCTGAAAACATCCTTCGGTACCCGTTCCGGCATGACCTCCGGTGCCCGCCATGTCTCCGGAAGCTCCGAGCAGGGAACGAGCGCGCCGTTTTTCACCAGATTTGAATAAAAACCGGTCAGGTATGTCGTCGTTTTTCCCATGATGTGCTCGTATGTCTGGGACATTTTACGGGTCTCGATCAATTTCTGGAATTCTATGACCGTGGGAAGGAAAATGTTCCGGTAACGGGTGAATACCTCCCCCGCATGGTCGTTGGGATCGTAAATCCGGCCTTTTGTGGTGGATATCATCAGCCAGCCGTTGGTATCGGGTTCCTGTGACATCCGTATGGCGACATAATAATCCGGCGCATCGCCTTTGCCTTTGACGAGCCAGTTCATCATGCCTCCCTTGAGCCCCCATTCCCACCATTTCTCCGCATACAGGCTCGCGGCGATGACATCGGGTTCCATGATCGCATAGATGTTGTAAATGCTGTGAACGCCGTGCGCCGGGTATTCCCCGCAGGGTTCGAACGCCATGACACCGGTAATCTGCCCGCCCCCCTCGAGGAGCATCTGAAGGCGGTGACGGGCCTGGACGGTCTCGAACATGTACTCGTCCGAGGATGGCACCAGAATGGGCGCATTGTACTTTTTCGAGCGGTCGATCATCTCCTTCGCCTCTTTGAGGGAGAGCGCGAAGGGACGGTTGATGAGGGTCGGCATTCCCGCTTCGAGGTACGGTTTCGAGAGCTGCGGCCACCATCCCGTCGCATAGTAATCCGACAGTATGACACCGTCCACTTTGTCGACCATGTCGTAGTAATTCTGCGCCACTTTCAGGTTGTACTTCTGAGCGAATGTTTCCGCCGCTTTACGGTCGGGGTCCCAGACCATGGTCATGACCATGCCGCTCTGGCGCGGCCAGTAGGTGCCGTCCTTATCCTCACCGATGGGATTGATGAGCCGTCCCCATATGTCCTCGATGTGGGAATAATAGCCGCAGGTGATGACACCAACCTCGATGAGCCCGGTCGATGAGGGAGTCGGACGTTTGTATGGCGTGCGGGCTGCCGATGCCGATGCTGCCGAACCGATCAGTGCGCTTCCCGCTGCGGCGCCGCTTTTGAGAAACGAACGCCTCGATGGTGTTTTCGGCATATGACAATCTCCTTGTATGAACGGTGAAAAGGTATGTTTTCACACGCCCGTTTATAGTGCTTTGGCGAATAAACAGTGACATCGGATGACGTCATGCCGAACTTGTTTCGGCATCTGTTCCTGCTATTGGTATCATTATTTATCCGCCGGAGCAATAAAATATATTGCCTGATTCCTGTCAATCCTTGAACAGCGAATCATCCAGCCAGCCGGGCATCCAGAGCGGCGGGCTCCAGTCTGCGGGAACCGTCCCGATTTCGACAAACGCGCCCTTACGCTCCACATGGGAATAGTGGGCGGTTATCCAGTTCAGGTGCTTCTTGCGGACGATGTCGAAATCCTGGTAGGTTTTGCCTTCGAGTGTCTTCTGTATGTCGATGAGCTGGGTGCCGAACCGGTAGAAGTAATTCGTGCTCCCCGGCATGCTCGCCACCTCGGTTCCTTCGGTGCCGATGATGGTGATATGGAAGACATAGGGTCCCGGCGCCGAGTGCATCGTACAGAGGTACTGCGGCTGGGCGTCGTTTCCGCCGAACAGGAGCGTCTCCTGAAGATACTGAGGCTTTTTCACATCGTTGGTCATGAGCGAAACCTGCTTCACATCGTACCCGAGTATCTTCGGCATCATATGCTGAATGTGGAAATGGGGGAAATCGCCGCCCGTGCAAGTCGCGGCAACCGATTTTATCTGCCCGACACCCTTGAGCTTGTCGCGGAGGCTTTCCGCCTCGTTGTAATGCTCGTAGGTCGCGGTTGCGATGAGCGGCGCGTTGTTTTTTGCGGCGAGATCGAGCATTTCCTCCATGTCTCTGATACGGTAGGACCAGGGACGGCTCAGGTAGCAGGGCATACCGGCTTTCAGGTAAGGCCGGAACAGCTTGTGCTGCCAGGGAACCTCGTACAGCCCGCCGCAGACGACACCGTCCACCTTCCCGATCATGTCATCGTACTTTTTCACCGCTTCGCAGCCCCATTGGGAAGCAAATTTCTGGGCTTCGGCGAAGTCCTTGTCCCATACGTGCGATAATTCCATATTGAACAGGCTCGTTCCGACTTTTCCCTCCGGAGAGAGAAGATCGGCCCATAATCCCCAGAACGAGTAAGCGACCGCGCCGAAAGCGCCGACCTTCAGCTTACGCTGAGGCATGGCGGGAGCAGCCTCGGCCCGCGTTCCCGCCGCGAGCGCTGCTGCGCCGGCGACCGCGCTTTTTGAAAGAAACGAACGCCGTGATGAATGTCCAGCCATGATATATTCTCCTATATATAATGGTTCATGGTTTGTGGTTCATGGTTTATAGTCTGGTATTCTTTTCCCTTGTGCCTGTCTTTAAGTCTTTCCCCTTCTACCTTGTGCCTTCTGCCTTATGCCTTTCATTTGAACATTGACTCGTCGATCCAGTCGGGTTTGATGAGAGGGGGTTTCCAGTCCGGCGAGACAGTTCCCACTTTGACGGGTGCTCCTCCTTTTTCCTGGTACGAATAATACCCCGTCAGGAATATCTCCGTTTTTTTCCTGATATTTTCGAGCGGTTCGAACAGGGTTCCCTCGAATGTCCGCTGCATCGCGATGATCTGGGGAGCATAACGGTACAGGAGACTGTCCTGCCAGTTTGGACTTCTGACCATGCAGGCGGAGGTCGTGTTTTCGCTTCCCATCACGGTTATCGAGAACGAGTCCTTGTTCGCCACACCCTGGAGCGCGCAGATGAAGGGCGGCTGGCCTTCCCATCCCTTGAACACATAGGTTTCCTGAAGGTACGTGTTCTTCATGTCGCCGTCCGTTATCACCGATACACTGTCGACATCGAAACCGAAAATCTGGAGGAGCATGAACTGGGTATGAAAATGCACCGGGAAGTCCCGCGAATTGCAGGTCGCCAGTACGCCCTGGATGGGGCCGAGGCTGCCGAGCTTGCTTTTGAGGGCCGGGGCTTCGTTGTAATGCTCGTGCTTTGCGGTGGCGAGAATCGGTGTGTTGTGTTTTGCGGCGGCATCGAGTATCTCGTCGATATCGCGGAGACAATAGGCGAACGGCCTGCTGAGATAGGTCGGAATTCCGGCTTCGACATACGGTTTCACGAGCTTGTGCTGCCAGGGAACCTCGTAAAAGCCTCCCATGATGAGGCCGTCGATCTTACCGACCATGTCATCGTATTTTTTAACCGCGGTAGCGCCCATGCGGGTCGCGAATTTCTGCGCGGCTTCGGGATTGACATCCCACACATGGGTGATATCCATGTTGAGGAACGATGTTCCGAAACTTCCCCGCTTGCTGTTGGGTTCCTTGTCGGGCTCGATGATGTCCGACCAGCAGTAGCTCATGAACGAATAATCGCCGACACCCATCGCTCCGATACGGAGCTTGCGGTTGTATACGGGTGCGGCTTCGGACACGGCGGCTCCTGAAAATGACGCGGCTCCCGCAAGTGCGGCGGTTTTCAGAAACGAGCGGCGTCCCGCTGATTCATTGTTTTTTGTAGTCACGTGAGAAATCTCCCTGTTTTTAAACTGAAAACTGTTTTTGTTATTACTCCCATATTTTTCAATAAGATGCCGAATTTTATTACGCCGGTAGTTAATCCGGATTATGTATATAACCCGGATTTATCTGTAAATACATCTGCGGATTCCGGTGCTGAAGCCGCGGTCTGGTGCCGGGAGTCCCCATGATGCAGTCATTCCCGAATCTTTAATCGGGAATCCATATTCATCCGCATATGTTTTTCATTCTTCGTTGTGACTATCTATGGTCATGGGTGTTATTCATGAAAAAATTAACTACGAAGACACAAATTCATATAACATACTATTTGTATTAATATTAGTAATTGTTAATCATTAACACCAATCAAGATATAAATAAAAATCGAATTCCGCGTAAATCCGCGTTCTATTATTATCAATGAATAGATCGTTAATCCCCCTATTTCAGGACCACATCCCATACTTTTGCCAGCCGGTCCTTGCCCTCGGGACCCTCGACAGAGAGAACGACGACATATTCGCCCGGTTTTTCGTACTGATGGATGGGATTCTGTTCCGCGGATGTCGTGCTGTCGCCGAAGTCCCACTTCCACGAGGTAATCGCGCCGTACGAACGATCCTTGAATGCGACGAGACGGCGGTCCATGTCAACGACCGTGAACGACCATTTCGCCTCGATCGGCCGGTGAAAATTCTTTTCGAGCGGCATGAGCCTGAACGCGCAGAGGTCGCTCGCATCGCCGTACATGGTTGTCTTGTGGGAAAGGTTCATGAATGCATCGTACGTGTCCTTGCCGCCGTCGTAATCGAGGATCGACCACGAAAGGCCGATGAGCGAGTTTTCCTCGAGATTGGAAACCACCGAGCGCCCGGGACCCTCGTATGCGGCGTAATCGAACGGTGTGACCCAGAATTCAAGGATGAGTTTTCCGCTCTCGCCGTGCTTGAAATTATACCGGTATGCGGCATTTGCCCAGGGGAGTTCCTTGATCCATGGCTGGCAGCCCCAGACCATGGTCCAGTCCTTGCCCTTTGCCGGTGTGAAAATATGATAATTCTGTGCATGGACGCTGTGAAATTTGAAGTGGAGCTCTTCGACACTGACACGGTCCTTGTTGGGATTCATCTGTTTGATCAGAGGACCGCCCGACAGATCGCCGTCCACCACGATTTCGAAAATATCGTTGCGGAGGTCGGACCGGTCGAAGTCCCAGTAGTCGTCATAGGCTTCATAGAGAAAATAGAGACGGTTGAGTCCCTTGACCCAGCCGACTTTTACTTTGAGGTCGAAATCCTTCGGGTCGAGGTTCGTGCCCATGCCTTTCACCGTGTCCGAAAGCTGGTCGAGACCGATCGCGTAGCTGTCGGGGACAATGTCCCAGTCGCCCGTATCGCCGTCGATCCGCGGAATCATATCGGCGGGGAACTGGAATATCTTGAATTCAACATCCGGCCGTTCGAGCGCCGATATTTCCTGCACTGTCAGCGCAACAAAAGTGAGTATAACCATTGCGAGTGTTTTAACCATGTGTCGCGTTCCCTTTCGTAAGAAGGATTGTCAAGTTATAAAAAATGGTATCACAAACAATTCATCGGGTCAAAACCGAAAATCAATATATGTATTTCGGTGCTGACCTGCAAATACCTGCTGATATGAAACGGGAATTATTTTTTCGGTATACTGTCAGTTACACTTTTTGCCGTGTGCAAGAATTATGTATATTGTGTTCATGGATTTTTCATAAAAACTGTGGTATCTGTCCGCATCGGGATATGGAGTTTTCATGATTTTAAAAGCGAAAAAATATTCGTTGATCGTGATGCTTGGATTTGTGCTCATATTTCATGTACAGGAAGTGAATGCCCGCTACAATCCCGGTGTCAGGTGGCGGACTGTCGGTAATGACCGGTTTACGGTATATTATCCCGAAGGCCGTGAGGCTTTCGCCCGTCGGGTTCTCTCGCTCGGCGATGAAGTCTATGGCGATGTGACCGGATACTTCGGCGTCAGGCCCCGGAAGGTGCCCATTATACTGAACTCCGATACCGATCTGCTGAACGGATTCTATTCCGCGTTCCCAAACCGTATGTCTCTGTTCGAGTCGCCGGGCTCCGATCTCAAATACTTCGGCAGCTCGACAGGCGATGTTATCGATCTGGTGTTTACCCACGAATTCACTCACTTTGTCCATATCACCACCCGGCGCGGATGGTATGGCGCTCTGACAAGGATTCTGGGCGATGGTCTTGCGGTGTCGAACGCTGAATCGCCGGGCTGGGCGCTCGAAGGGATTACGACAAACCTCGAAACGAAATTCACGACAGGCGGTCGGGGGAGAAGTCCCCTGTTCCGGAGCACCGTGCTGTCATATGCCCGCGACCGGAGGCTCTGGGGCATGTCCGCAGCGGGAACCGAGGCGCCGTACAAGCCTCCCGCGGGGAGAATATACCACTCCGGCCTCTTCATGGTCGACTATCTTAACCGGATGTACGGGGAGGACGCCTTTGCACGCCTCAGCAGCCGTCAGGCAGCGCATCCGTTCGGCGGAACAGGGAGCGCGCTCAAGCGGATAACGAAAAAATCGCCCCGGGCTTTCTACAGAGAATACCGGGAAAGCGTTACTTCAATGGCGGACAGTCTCCGTGATGTTGTCGAGTCGAAGGGATTACCCGCCGGTAAGACCGTTATTCCCGCCGGTCTCGATGGCTGCGTGAGTTATTTCTGGACTCCGCAGGGAACCATCATGGCGGTCATGAAAGGATATGACCGGAAAACCATGCTTCTCGAAATGAATCCCGGCACCGGTGAAAAAATCACCGAAACGCCTCTGGGGCGTATGGCCGAAAACGGAATGGTGCGGCGCATGCCCGGTGGACGGCTGGTGTTCGCCGAGGTATATTTCCATCCGCTCGGGCAGGGAGAGCTCGATGTTTCCGATCTTGTCGTGCTCGATCCCGGAACCGGGAACCGTGAGCGTCTGACCCGTGACAGTCATATTGTATCCGCGGACATCTCCCCCGATGGAAAAACGTTCGCAGCTCTCCGCCGTAACGGCATGTGGCTGGACCTCGTCCTGATCGATTCGGATGGTTCCGGCCTCAGGACGCTTGTGTCGGAGAAAGGCTGCCTGTGGGAATCCCCGCGCTGGTCTCCCGATGGGAAAACCATAGCGGTAACCGCCAAAGTCGGTTCGTTGAACACCATCGCTCTTGTCGATCCCCGGAGCGGCTCGGTAACGCCGCTTATCAATCCGGAAGAATACGGATTCGGCGATCCGTCGTATTCACCCGATGGCAGATGGCTTGTGTTTACGTCGTCGAGGGACGGTTTATGGAATATTTTTGCGCTTGATCTGGAAACCAGGCGCCTTTTCCAGCTCACATCTGTCTTTACGGCGGCTCTGGAGCCGGGTGTGTCTCCCGATGGCCGCTCGCTGTCTTTCATGGTTCATTCCGGCGATTTCAGTGAAGTGCGTACAATTCCCTTCGATCCGCAAAACGGCCGCGAGGTCACTTTCGAGAGCGCCGACCGGCTTCCGGAGCCCGACCTTGCCCGTTTGGAACCCGTTGGTGAATTCAAAGGGAATGGCATCCCTTTATGGGAGGCGTACAAACCCTTTATCCATATTCCCTATGCCGGAATTACCGCCGATGAGAAAGGTACACAGGCGGGTCTGTATTTTATGGGATGTGATCCTCTCCTGTTGAATTTCTATGGCGCGGATGTACGGTATGGTCTTGAATCAAACCGTTTCTATTACGATGTCAGCCTTTCGAACCGTTCCTTCTGGCCGATTATCAACGCCCGTCTCTACGATGTATCGAGCGATGTGTCTTTCCTGCGGGACAGTAATGATTTCTGGAACCGCGAGCGCGGGGGAGAGCTCTCGATAAGCCTCGATGTGCTGCACCGCTATGTCCCCGAACTGGTTGCTTCGAGCGTTGATTTAGGCGCGTGCATTCGTAAATTCAGCAGCCTCGAGGATACTGTTTCGATAGATCGCGCCCGTGATTTTTCACCCTCATTTTTCGGCGATGTTACGATTATGAGGTTACCCGATTACGCTCCGAGAGATATGGTTCCCGGATGGGGACAGGCGCTCTTTGTGTACCGTGAACAGGCGGTGAAAGCCTTTCACGGCGAGCTGCCGGGCCATAACCAGGTTGTCGTGGCAAAACAGTATCTTCCGTCACCTTTCAGGCATCACGGATTCGAACTGTCACTTTTGCATCAGGAACAGTCGGGAAGAGTGTATGACAGAAACGTGGGACTTGCCCCCCGCGGATATGAAGATGCTCCTGAGGGAGGCTTAAAGCTCCGGAAAACGCTCACATTCACTATGGAATACCGTTTTCCGCTCATCTACACGGACAGGGGGCTGGGAGTAAACATGCTGCATTTCAATCTCTTACGCGGTTCTTTCTTTACCGATCACGGCGCCGGATGGTCGGATTCGTTCGATCCGGGCGATTGGGGACGGATGGCGCGGACATCGGTCGGTGTCACACTGACAGCACAGATGGATATCATATCGTTTTTTCCGCTTGAAACCGGTGTAGCATGGGGTTATAAAATCCGTGAGAAGGAAAATTTCCTGGAGATGGTTTTCGTGACTCCGATCACCGATATTGCAGGCATGAACCGGTTCCCGAAAAGAATTCTGGGACGTTCCGTGTTTCGATGGATGCCCGGTAGTGCCCCGTTCATGAGGTATCGATAGCAGGAGATAGTAGTCAAACCGCATATTTTTACCTGGCCATTCCCCGAAATCCACAATGAATTGTATTGTAATGAATTGATTATACATAGCATAACACCCTTTGGAGCTTCTGATGTAAAAACCCCATTGAAAAGCCCGTGGAAACAGGCATTTCACAGGGTGCCCTTTCCTTGATTACTTCCTTTGGGCACGCAAAGGAAG
>JAJFUH010000065.1 GCA_021372535.1 bacterium | reverse complement strand
CGGGCGCTTCCCCTCTCTTGTGGCAAGAGAGGGGGCAGGGGGTGAGTTAGGGTGGAGAAAAGGGGTAACAATCAAATCTAAAACAATCCATATGCCGGTAAATGCCCTGTTTACAGGATATTTCGAACTTTTATAACAATTATAACCGGACACTATTGCAGAAGGGTATTAATTTGGTACTGCTTAGCCCTGATGCATCGAGGGTATTTCCTTCCAAATTTGCTGTTAATGAAGCCCTGCGCTCCCAAATCAAGTTGAAAAAACCAGAGGTATTTTTTCGCAAAAATTGTCATTCTATATCCTTGACAAAATTAGCCAAAATCGTTTATTATGCGTTTATGTAATTACAGTATCACTCGTAACTGACAGATTGATAAATCAATTATTTTAAATTTGAATATAAAGTTAGGCACCTAGAAAGCGTGATGGTAACTTACGTCCTTGATGCCAATATCATCATCAGACTGTGGAATGATGCTTCGTATGTTCTGGACATCATCGAGCGGCACCCAAACTGCGATTATATAGTCACAAATGAGATTCTGTTGGAACTAGTTAACGGAGAAGTTGGGCAGTTCTTTCCTGTGATGGCTCCGAAGTACCAGAAGCTTGTGAAGCACATGTGCAATTCTGACTACGCTGGTGACGGAGGGCGAACAAAAACGCCTTTTTTGGTGAAAGAAATTGATGGTCAGCCGATGGTACTTATTGGGAACCGCATTTCCACAATTGACTTAAGCACCATTATATTCTGCCAGAATAATCCAACGTGCATTTTGGTAACAACTGACAATAAAATGCTTAAGAATGCTGTCTGCGTGCTGGGAAAGGATCACATACTCAATTACGATGAATTCTTGGAGCATCTAATTTCAAGGGGAGTCATTACCCCAGGGCACAATACGCGCATAGAGTCAGGTGCGGCTGGTGATTCCGAAAGCCTTGAAAAGTGACAGGAATTAAAGAAAGTGGAGATGACGGCGGTTAGTTTCAGCCGAGCCGCGCATCCTCAATCCATTATGCCAAAGATTCCGTGAGAACCGATTCAAAATTCAGCGAACTTGTCCGACTCTTGGAAGCGAATGGATTTTTCATAACAGGACAGAAAGGGTCGATTAAATACTAATGATATGCTGAAAGACCAATTATAAAGGAATATAAAATGACAATACAGGAAATCCTACATTCAAAAAGTGATGAAATCCGGCTGATAGCTTCCAGACATGGAGCATTAAACATACGACTCTTTGGCTCCAGTGTCCGGGGGGAAGCAGGTACTGAAAGTGATGTCGACCTACTCATCGATGTCGGTCCGCATACATCTTCGTGGTTCCCTGCGGGTCTCATCATGGAGCTTGAACAACTCCTCGGTCGCAGAGTCGAAATTGTGACGGAGAAAGCACTTAATCCGGATATCCGTGACAGTGTGTTACGGGAGGCTGTACCGATATGAAAGATGATACCGTCTATCTCAAGCACATCAAGGAGTGTATCCATCGTGTCCAGGAGAACATTGCCGGAGGCAGGGATAGATTTATGGCATCACATACACTTCAGGATGCGGTTTTACGGAATCTTCAAACGATGACAGAAGCAACACAACGTCTTTCAGAGGGACTGAAGGCAACTCATCCTGAAATTGAATGGGCTCGTATTGTGGCATTCAGGAATGTACTTGTTCATAACTATCTGGGTGTGGATATGGAGAGGATCTGGGACGTTGTGCAACGAGACATTCCTGTGTTGAAACAGGCTGTCTTGAGTATGTTGGAGGACATTGTTGAGTAATCTTCCTGCATCACGGCAATACCAGACGTTCCAATGGACGCTCTCTTTGCTCGCGAAGCTAACTCGGGTTTATCTGAAAATGTATCGACGGTTTCCTGTGGGGAAGTCCCGGCCATGTGCCTGGAGTCCCTGTACCGCCGTCATTCCCGAATCTTTAATCGGGAATCCATATACAGCCTGCATACATTTTTCATCCTTCGTTGTGACTATTTATAGTCATGAGGGTTATTCATGAAAAAATTTCAACACGAAGACACAGAATAGGGGTAATTCATGAATTACCCCTACAGTATTGCATAGATCAGGTACAAAAACAAATCCGCAAAAATCCGCCCGGTCCGCGTTAATCCGTGTTCTATTGAATCTTGTGAATAGGTCGGGCCAAATTATGCCATCAGGTAAAGCAACAATAAACAGCACCTTAAAAAGGTGAAGTTATTCGGCGATAAAGTGCCTTGTTCTTCTGCCGAAACCATGCTACTTCCTCACCTCATGATCACGGTACCGGGCGAAATAGAACATCTTCACTATCCTGTCTGAAACATTGAAGTTGGCATGCGGTGTTTTGCCATCGGGCGGTATCATGTATGCGGTTCCCGGCGGCTGGAGTCGAATCTGTTTGCCGAGCAGGACATGGATATCGTCGTCTATCGTTACCCAGACTTCCTCTGTTGTGGCATCATGGCTGTGCGGCTGAAAGAATGTCATGGGATCGAACGAGCAGGTCAGCACCGATTCGAGCGTTCCGAGGCCGTCCTTCGCGGTGAAATGCTGTTGGACGATCCCGACCCAGTGGGCGTTTGACGATGACACCGGGAGTGTATTTTCATCCACGACGAGCATGTCTTTGTTCGGACGGAATCCCTCGGGACAGGGCTCCGCGACGAGATACATGGTCAGTGGGGCATCGCCGGTGTTCTTCATGGTGAATTCGAGATTCGCAGGCATGAGCACGGCAACACCGCTGTAAAGCTCCGCGGTTTTCTTACCCGCAGTGACAGTCCCGTTACCGGAGATGATGTAGAAAATCTCCTGTTCGCCGGTGAGCGTTACCGGGGTTGTCGAAGCACGGCTATCGAGCGTCGCGTGAGTGAAGCGGTTCACGTACTTGAGGACAGCCCCTCTCCTTGTTGGCTTCATCGGGTCGCCCCTGGTGAGGACATCACGTTCGATAAGGGAGCCGTGCGTTCGAAAGGGCATCGACTCCTTCCAGTTGCCCATGTAGAGGTCGATATTGGCATCGACCTTCGGGTCGTACGGTTTCGGGTCGAGCTGGCTGTATGATTCAGGATTCTGAGCAAAAACCAGAGAGGAGACAATAAACAGAAATCCCATGAACAGTACATATCGCTTATGTATCATCCGTTTATCCTCCGGGTTATTCTCGACAAACAAGTCATAACGGCTTCATTGCGTTTTATTCACCATGAACCAGAAGAGCTTGATCTGATCATCGGATACGTTGATATTCGAGTGCGGTGTTTTACCGTCGGGAGGAATTTTATAAGCATAACCGGGTGACAGCCGCCGTATTTCCTTGCCCAGATGGACAATAACATCGCCTTTTAACACGAACCAGATCTCTTCCTGACCTTTGCCATGACTGTGGGCTTGGCCGAGTGTCATGGGATCGAACCATACCGGTGACATACCGGCAAGCGTTGCAAGCTCTTTCTGGTGGTAAAATAATGGCCGGGTGATATGGCTCCAGTGAGACTGTGTGGTGCCGACAGGTATGGTGTTCTCGTCTTTTACCAGCATCTCCGGGCTCGGCACGAAACCATCGGGAACCGGTTCGGCAATGATATACATCGCGAGCGGGTCTTCAGCCGTATTTGTCATGCTGAATTCGAGCCCCTCCGGCATGAGAACACCGACACCCTCATGGAGATCGGCTGTTTTCTTTCCGGCCTTGATTGTTCCCTGTCCCGAAACGATGTAAAATATCACCTGCTCGCCCTTGAGCGTTGCAGGCGTTGTGGATTTATGCCTGTCGAGCGTTCCGTACGTAAACCGTCTGACATATTCCAGAACGGCTCCCCTTGTTGCGGGGTGAATCAGATCGCCCTGGCAAGGAGTGAATATATCACGCTCGATTAGCTGGCCGTACGTTTGCCGTGGAACAGACTCTCTCCATGTCGATATGAACATATCGATGTGGGGGTCTGTTTTAGGATCGTACGGTTTCGGGTCGAGCTGGCTGTAATCAACCGTCTGTCCTTTGACCGGATACGCAGCCAGGCAAAGATACACAAGACAAAGAACGGAAATTCGCTTTATCACATGTTCCTCCTGCCGTAATAATTGACACCGCAGTATTTATTTACGGGACCCTCATAAGCCAGAACAGTTTCAGCGGTTCATCGGTCACGTTGATATTCGAATGGGGCGTCGTTCCGTTCGGCGGAATTTTGTAAGCCGTTCCGGGAGAAATCTTCCGGAGGTTTTTGCCCAGCAGGAGATTGACA
>JAJFUH010000064.1 GCA_021372535.1 bacterium | reverse complement strand
TGTCGCAGATTACATGTTCACCGGGCAGCGTGACAATCTCCTGAGAACGGGTATTCCGAGTGTGGTCAGCGAGCTCCTCTATGGCAAAAAGCAGAAAAAATCCAAAAAACTCTACTATATCATCGGAGGTATTGTAGTAGCCGGCGGTGTGGCGGCTGCTCTCGGGGGAGGCGGTGGCGGAGGCGGTTCGGAGAGTGAAGGAACCGCGGTCATCGATATTACAGTCAGTGAGTGATAAACTCTCTCATCTTCGCCTGTCCCTTTTAACAAGGCAAGGGTGAGTTTGGAACCAGGATTCCTGTGTGTATCCATAATTACCGTGATTCTTTCCCGGTTTATCTGAAAATTCATCGACGGTTCCCGGTGCTGAATCCCCGGTCTGGTGTCTGGAGTTCCTGCAACGACGTCATTCCCGAATCTTTAATCGGGAATCCATATGCAGCCTGCATACGTTTTCATCCTTCGTTGTGACTATCTATGGTCATGGAGGTTATCCTTTTTACACCCTGAAAATCATGGTTCAGGTTTTACGGGGAGGATATACGAACAGTGTCAGCAGATTATTTATAAAGTATAAAGCTCAATAAAAGGGAAAACACCGATGAAACGGCTTATTCTGATCTCGCTTGCTGTATTTTTCGGGCTCTCATGCAGCGACGAAAACCCCGTAAACTCGAACGATGGCACCGGAGCTGTGGTTATTCAATGCATGTTCGAATCGGAGAAACCGGCTCGGGCAGTTGCGCTGAATCCCACAATAAAAGCCGATATCTCTTTTTACGATGCCCAGAATACCCTGCTTGTCAAACAGCCGCTCACGGTGGAAGGCAAACGCATCACAGGCACTGTGAAGGTGAAAGCGGGGAGCGGTTACCATGCCGAGATGAACTGTTACGACAAAGACAACAAAGTAACCCATAACGGCACCTCATCGAATATTTCAATAACCGCCGGCAAGCAGACTACGGTTACGATACTCCTGAAACCCGCTCTGCCGGATACTCCCACAGCCGTCGGCCCTCAGAGCGTCATAACCTCCGGGACCTCTTATACCGTTTCTTGGGACGCGGTAAGCCGCGCGCAGTCCTACACCATCGAAGAATCCACAGACAGCAGCTTCAGCGGCGCAACCTCGAAAACGATTGTCGGCACATCCGAGCTGTTCACAAAAACCGTATCACAGACATATTATTACCGTGTAAAGGCGAACAATACGACCGGCAGCGGCGGCTGGTCCAATACGGTCACGGTGTCGATGTCACAGGCGCAGTATACCCTTACGCTCGCGGTGAACACCGACGGCTGGGGAACGACAAATCCGTCCATCGGTGCCCATACCTACGACGGAGGCACAACCGTAACAATCAAAGCCACACCGGCGTCCGGCTACTGGTTCGATCACTGGACGGGGAGCGTAACGGAAGCGTCGAACGCCACGACGACTGTGACAGTCAACGGTAACATGACGATTACCGCGAATTTTATAAAAGAACTTACCGCCCCCGAGATCACGTTCGTTTCGATTCCCGGCGGTACGTTCCAGATGGGCGATGTGGAAGGCGGCGGCGAATCGGACGAAAAGCCCGTGCACAATGTCACGGTATCACCGTTCGACATGAGCGCCTACGAGATAACGAACCTCCAGTACGCCGTATTTCTGAACAAGTCACTGCACCTGAACAACGTAACGGCGACGGATGAGGAAGTCAGGGGTAATACGGGATCGTACACCGGGCATTTGTATCTGATTCTGTCGGGTTCATCGGATTCCGGCAACCGGTGCTGGATCAGTTACGGCAGCGGCAGGTTCAGTGTGGAGCCGGGCAAGGAAAACCTGCCGGTGGTAAATGTGACATGGGATGGCGCGAAAGTGTTTGCGGAGTACTATGACACCGATCTGCCGCGTGAAGCGGAATGGGAGTATGCCAGCCGGAGCGGGAAGCAGTATCAGTACGGAACGAGCGATGGCACCATCAGCACTACAAAAGCAAATTACGAATCTCACATAGGAAGTCCGAAAGATGTCGGCAGCTATCCGAAGAATCCGTTCGGGCTGTACGACATGAGCGGGAATGTATATGAGTGGTGTAACGACTGGTATGGAAGCTATTCGTCCTCGAACGAGACCGATCCCGAAGGGCCGTCTTCCGGCGACTTACGTGTCGTACGAGGCGGCTGCTGGAATCAGGATGCCGGAAGCTGCCGGTCGGCGAACCGTTACAGTACCAGTCAGGCGGACGCGAACGGCAGCATGGGTTTCCGTGTTGTAAAGCGAACCGGCGGTACGGTGACTCCGACGAAATATACCCTGACGATGGCGGTGAACAACGCAGAGTGGGGGACGACGAACCCGTCGGCAGGCGCACATGCCTATAACGAAAACACAACCGTGACAGTCACGGCGACACCGGCGCAGGGCTACCGGTTCGTGAACTGGACCGGCGATGTTGCCGATGCCGGCAATTCCACGACTTCGGTGACGATGTCAGGCGATAAGACCGTCACTGCCAACTTTGAGAGAATCGAACATGCACTGATACTGGAAGTCAAACCTTCCGGCAGCGGAACAACCAGTCCCTCCGAGGGTACGCATGCATACGGCGAGGGCACGGTGGTAACCATCAAGGCGACACCGGCACAAGGCTATTTGTTTGTGAACTGGACCGGCGATGTTGCCGATACCGGCAATTCCACGACCACGGTGACGATGGATGACGAAAAGCATGTCACGGCGAATTTCCAGAAGATACCCGAATCGACGGAAATCATCATGATCCCGATTTCCGGCGGGACGTTCCAGATGGGTCAATCGGGAGTGGCCGAGCCGGTTCATACGGTGACCCTTTCATCCTTTGAAATGGGCAAGTATGAGGTTACCCAGGGGCAGTACAAGTCCATTATCGGAACGAATCCCTCGAATTTCACGGGAGACGACACTTTTCCGGTCGAACAGGTAAGCTGGTTTGATGCGATCAAGTTCTGCAATGCGTTGAGTACTAAGGAAGGATTGGACAAGTGTTATGACGAGGGTACGGGATCGTGCGATTTCACGAAGAACGGATACCGTCTGCCGACCGAGGCCGAGTGGGAGTATGCATGCCGGGCGGGAACGACGACACCCTATTACACGGGAACCTCTGAGAGCGATCTTGCCAATGCGGGGTGGTATTCCGGAAACAGTGAGAACAGGACACATCCTGCGGGCCGGAAAACGCCGAATGCATGGGGTCTGTATGACATGCACGGCAACGTCTGGGAATGGTGCAACGACTGGTATGGGAGCTATCGAAGCACTAATGAAAATGATCCTGTCGGGCCGGAAACAGGTTCAAACCGCATTGGCCGCGGTGGCAGCTGGTATGCAAACGGAGCCAGTTGTCATGCGGCTTTCAGGAATGACATTCTTCCCAATACGTATGACCACCACACAGGCTTCCGGGTTGTTCGCGGCGCTCATCAGGCAGCCCCTGTTCAGTACACACTCAACATGAGGGTGAACACCGCCGGCTGGGGGACGATTGAACCGGCTGTCGGTACGCACACATACGACGAGGGAACGGTTGTCACGGTCACCGCGACACCGGCGCAGGGCTATCAGTTCGCGAACTGGACGGGAACTGTTGCGGATGCTTCGAGCGCTTCGACAACGGTGACAGTGAGCGGGAACATGACGGTGACGGCGAATTTCGAGGTGATACCGGCAACAACGGAAGTCACCATGGTTTCCATCCCCGGCGGAACGTACCAGATGGGCCTGTCGAGCGGAGCTCCGACTCATACGGTGACGTTGACGGGGTTTGAAATGAGCAAATATGAGGTGACACAGGGGCAGTATCAGAAGGTCCTCGGTTACAATCCATCGGACAGTTTTGGCGGAGTAGGCGATACGTATCCCGTGTACAAAGTGACCTGGTGGGATGCGATAATGTTCTGTAATGCCCTGAGCGTGCAGTCCGGGCTGGACAAATGCTATGACGAGAGCACGGGCGTGTGCGATTTCAGTAAAAATGGCTACCGTCTGCCGACAGAGGCAGAGTGGGAATATGCGTGCCGTGCCGGATCGGGATCATTATACTACTATACCGGATCGTCGACAGCCAATCTTTCCCAGGCGGGATGGTATTCCGGTAACAGCAACAGCAAGGTTCATCCCGTTGGCGAAAAAGTCCCCAATGACTGGGGTTTGTACGATACGCACGGAAACGTATGGGAGTGGTGCAACGACTGGTATGATTCTTATCCGAGCGAGAGTGTGACCGATCCGACAGGGCCGGAAACGGGTACGAGACGTATATATCGCGGCGGCTGCTGGGTCAGCAGCGCTGAAGAATGCCGTTCGTACTACCGAAAAGACTTCGATCCGAACGAAGCGAGCACCGACATAGGATTCCGTGTTGTCCGAAAACCGTGAAAGGAGTTTGAACCGGGATTACCATGATTAACCGGGATTTTCCGGATTTTTTCATCGCGGTAATCCTGATAATCGTGTAAATCCTGGTTCAGGTCTTTTTGGCGTTGCGGAGACAGATAAATCATTGAAATTTTTGAATCGTGGTAATCCTGAAAATCCTGAAATCCCGGTTTAAAGTCTTTTTAGGGGGGAATGTAAGCGGCATGAAGCATAAGGAACTCACCGGTTCGATCATCGGGTGCGCCATGAAGGTACATTCCGTGATGGGCAGCGGATTTCAGGAAGTAATATATCAGCGCTGCATGGCGATCGAGCTGGAGAGGAATGGCATTCGTTTCGTTCGTGAGTTAGAGATGCCGGTGTTATACGAGGGACAGCAGGTCGGTACGAGACGGGTTGATTTTCTCATGGAGGACACGGTTATGGTCGAGCTGAAAGCGGTGAGCGTCCTCGACGATGTCCACCTTGCACAGGCTCTCAACTACCTTGAAGCATACAATATGGAAACGGGCCTTCTGCTCAATTTCGGCGGGAAAAGCCTGGAATACAAGCGGCTCCTGAACAGGAAAACACGACATTTGAACCGGGATTACCATGATTAACCGGGATTTCCCGGATTTTTTCATCGCGGTAATCCTGATAATCGTGTAAATCCTGGTTCAGGTCTTTTTGGCGTTGCGGAGACAGATAAATCATTGAAATTTTTGAATCGTGGTAATCCTGAAAATCCCGGTTCAAAGTCTTTTTGGGAGGATATGAGAGACAGATGAGACCGATCACTTTTCTCTGTATTGCACTGACAATCGTTATGTGCCTGGCTATAATCGCCCGTCCCGCACCTGCCCAGAATACGGTATACCAGCCGACATGGGAATCCCTCGACAGCCGTCCCCTGCCGCAGTGGTACGACGATGCAAAGTTCGGGGTGAAAATCTGCTGGGGAATCTTTTCCGTTCCCGCCTGGGCCATGAAGGGAGATATCAACGATGTCAGCAACAGGAACTACGCGGAGTGGTACTGGTACAACATTTCCGACAGCACAAGACCGCATCGCCGTTTCCATGAGGATATCTACGGTGAGGGATTCCAATACCAGGATTTCGCTCCCCTCTTCAGGGCCGAGCTCTGGGACCCGAAGGCATGGGCCTCTCTCATCAGACGGTCGGGCGCGAAATACATCATCCTCATCACGAAACACCATGACGGTTTCTGTCTCTGGCCGAGCGCGGAAAGCTGGAACTGGAACAGCGTCGACATCGGGCCGCACCGCGACATTGTCGGCGAGCTGACACAGGCTATCCGGGCCGAGGGTATCAGGATGGGGATGTACTATTCGTTCTACGAGTGGTTCAATCCCGTCTACAAATCCGATGTCGACCGTTATGTCCGCGAACACATGATTCCCCAGATGAAAGACCTCGTGACACGGTACGAGCCCGATCTCGTCTATGGCGACGGCGAATGGGATCATCCGAGCGATGTCTGGAAATCGAAGGAATTCCTCGCCTGGCTGTTCAACGAATCCCCGGTACGCGACCATGTCGTCATCAACGACCGCTGGGGGAAAGAAACACGATCCCGTCACGGCGGCTATTATCTGTCGGAATACTTCAAGTACACGGGGAATAACGTAAAGCTCGGCCCACAACACAAATGGGCCGAAACACGGTCGATGGGCGCTTCGTTCGGCTATAACCGTAACGAGGACATCGAGGATTACCAGACAGCCGGGCAGCTCATTCATCTCCTCGTCAACTGCGTCTGCAGGGGCGGCAACCTCTGCCTCAATGTGGGGCCTGCGGCGGACGGCACAATTCCGGTGATCATGCAGGAACGTCTCCTCGAAATCGGGAAATGGCTCGAAGTCAACGGCGAGGCTGTCTATGGTGCCCGTGTGTGGCGCGAAACCAACGAAGGCGAAACCGTCTGCTATACGGCAAAGGATGGAGCGGTATACGCCATCTGCCTCGCATGGCCCGGAAAGGAACTGGTTCTGAGCGCTCCCGAAACATCCGGGAAAACGGCGGTTTCGATGCTCGGCTTCAAGGGCGCCGTTTCCTGGAAAAACAGAGGGGGAAAGATGCATATCGCTGTCCCGCAGCTTTCCGTTGACGAGCTTCCATGCCGTCACGCCTACACATTCAAACTGACCGGCATCAGATAGGATGAATCGGCGGAGCATGATTCTCCATCAGAACCGTAAATAACCGATAAAAATATTTGAAAACCGGTGTTACCGGTGTTAGTTTATCACTGTGTATAGCCGGTTTTTTTATTTCATGAATGAATTGTACGTTCCCGGCATATACCCGGGATAAGAATGGTACACAATTCTGTGCATTACGTATAAAAGGAAGGCTGCATGACCGATACCAGAAAAAAACTTTCCGGGGTTTTCGCACCGGTTGTAACGCCGTTCAGGGGTGACGAGCTCCTGCTCGACGATCTCAGGTTCAACCTGAGAAAACTGAACGGAACCGCTCTCGCCGGATACCTCGCGCTCGGCTCCAACGGCGAATTCAGGAGCCTCACTTCAGCCGAACAGGTCCGGGTGCTCGAGGTTTTTGCCGACGAGAAAGGCGACAAGGTCGTCATGGCGGGCACCGCATGCGAGTCGACGAAGGAGACAATCGAGAAATCGAACATCGCGGCGGATATGGGAATCGATTTCGTAAGCGTTCTGACACCCTGTTACTTTCCGAAACAGATGGACGGCGCGGCGCTCCGCAGTTACTACGAACGTATAGCCGATTCCGTGCCTGTTCCCGTGCTCCTCTATAACGCTCCCGGATTCACCGGCGGTGTGCAGATACCCCCGAAAACGGTCAGGGAGCTGTCGAAGCACCCGAATATCGCCGGGATGAAAGATTCCTCGCCGGTCGGCCCCGTCCAGTTTCTGAGCCATCTCGAACCCGGAATCGATTTTCATGTGCTCGCCGGTTCCGCGAACTTCTTCTACCCGTCGCTCCACCTTGGCTCGCCGGGCGGCATCATCTCCCTCGCCAATGTGCTGCCCGAACCTTGCTGCGACCTGTACCGGCTGTTTATCGAAGGCCGGTTCGACGAAGCCCGTGAGCTCCACTTCCGACTCGCCCGTCTCAATGGCGCCGTTTCGGGAACCGCGGGCGTCGCGGGCGTCAAGGCGGCGATGAACATGACCGGTTTCAGGGGCGGCGAACCACGGCATCCGCTCAGGCCGGCATCCGATGAGGTTTGTGAGAAAATACGGGAGCAGATCAGGGCCGAAGGCTTCGAAACCACGTGAAATGAGGGTACACGCTTTAGAACATGAACGCGCCCGCTGAGATAAAGGACATGATTCAGGAGGTAATGACTGTATGACGATACTGGGGCTGGATGTCGGAACGACGGGGCTGAAAATGGGCGTTTTCCGCGCTGACGGGGACAAACTCGTCCTCACGGGGCAGTTTTCGCGGGATTACCCGGTCAATGTTTATAACGAGGGTCTGTTCGGGGATATCGAACAGGAAAAGTGGCAGAAGGCCTTCACTGCTGGATGCAGGGAGCTGAGCGATCTTGTGGCCGATGTCGATGTCATCGCCCTTTCCGGAACGACTCCGGGTCTCACAGCCATGGACGGCGACGGCAACGCGCTTTATCCCGCCATCCTCATGCTCGATCAGCGTTCACGGGCCCAGGCGCAGCGAATTATCAGTACGGTCGGAATCAAAAAGCTCCTCGACGAGACGGGCAACATGCCGGTCGCCGGGGGATGTTCCCTGGCGAGTATCCTGTGGATAAAGGACAATCACCCGAAGATTTTCAGCAAAGCCCGCATGTTCGGGCACTCAAACACGTTCATGGCACGCTGGCTTACCGGAAAAGCGGCGATAGACCCGTCCTCCGCATCCCTCATGGCGCTCTACAACACTGTCCGCAACGATCTGACATGGAACGGGGATATCGCGAAAACGTTCGGCATTCCCATCGAATACCTGCCGGAGATCATTCAATCCCACGAAAGCGCGGGCCGTGTGACCGGGCCGCTCGCGAAAAGGCTCGGCCTCGTGAAAGAACCGCACGTGGTTATCGGCGGCAACGACGCCGTGCTCGCGGCATACTCCGTCGGCATCAAGAACCCCGGCGATATCATCAATGTCAACGGCACCTGCGAGATTACTCTCGTCTGCCTTCCCAGATGCCTCTCCTCGCGTAAATACAATGTCCGGGCGCATGTCATTCCCGGACGGTGGCTGACACTCTATGTGATGAATGCGGGCGGGAAGGCGCTCGAATGGTTCCGGACTGTTTTCTGCAGCGAGCTTTCCGGCGATACGTTCTATGACGATTTCCTCGCTCGGTCGATCGACACATGGCTCGACCGTGAGAGCACCGTCACCTATGTGCCGTATCTCATGGGGTCGCGGTATTCCCTGGAGCCGCTGAAGGCTGAGTTCACGGGGCTTACCCATGAAACAACCCGTGAAGAAATGCTTGCCGCGCTCATCCGCGGACTCTGCGACTATCAGCGTGAACACCTCAAGGAAATCGGCATCGAGGTTCGTCTCGGCGACACCATCTGCATCACGGGAGGTGCTGCGAGCCCTGCCATGATCCACGCCAAGAAGAAATGGATGAGGAACTGCGAATATCCGTACGAGGATCAGTCATCGATGAAGGGCGCCGCCATGCTCGGGAAGAAGTACATGGAAGAATCACGCTCAGGTGTCTGAAGTTCCTTGATTGATGCTGTCACCCGCGAGCGGCAGGAAAATCTCGAATGTCGTTCCTCCCCCCGTTTCGCTTGTCACCGCTATCGAGCCGCCGTGCGCCTCGATGATCTTTTTGACGCTGAACAGCCCGAGCCCGGTTCCCTGCGCCATGTGCTTCGTACTGGTCAGCCGCCCGAACGGCTGAAAGATCAGTTTGATATCCTCGGGTGACATGCCGACACCCTGATCGGTAATGCTGTATACCGCCTGCGAATCGCGCTTTTCGACCTTGAGGGATATTGTCGTCCCCTGGGCGCTGTACTTGATCGAGTTGGACAGGAGATTGATTATGACCCGTTCGAGCCTCTTTCTGTCCCCGAGAATCCGTATGTCGTCACAACCCTCGAATACAAAAACATGCGAGGAACACACCTCCGATTGTTCCGTATAAATTTCCTCAGCGAGCTCGGTCAGATTGAATTCGTTTATCTGCAAAGAAAGCTGTCCCGTCTGAATCTGCGCACTGTCCATGAGATCATGAGTCTGATTTTCAAGTTTTTCCACCTCGCGAATCACCCGTTCGAGCCACACATTCAGGCGTTCGGTCTCCATCTCCTTTTTCTTCAGCATCCGCGCGGTCGCACCGATTATTGCGAGCGGGTTCCTGATATCGTGAATAACCGTAGCAATGAACTGGATACGGGATTTCTCGCGATGTTCGATGTCCTCGGCCATGTTATTGAAAGTCTGGCACAGATTCCCAAGCTCGTCATTGTACACGACAGAACTCCGTGCGCTGAAATCTCCCTGCCCGAACCTCGCCGCAGCCCGGCTGAGCTCGATAGTCGGCCGTACAATCCGCCTCAGGAGCGAAACAGACCCTGTACCTACAATTACAACAACGCTCAATACCAGTAAAATCAGCCAGTTATGGATAATAGTGCTGAGAAACCGGCTGGACTGGATGGTTTTCCCCATTTCGTTGTTTTTATACTCGCGATAGTTTTCGAGGGAGGTGAGAAGATTGTCGGTGAGAAGTTGAAGCTGTTCGGACGGTGCCGGCGTCGAGGATGTCGCTGCTTGAGAAAAAACCATGAAGTTTTTCTCGATGGTATCGATGAGCACATCCTCATCGCTGGTAACCGCATTGACTACCATGGTGTTAAGGATAGTTTGCGCCTTTTGCAGAGTACTGTGCGATGCATCATTTGACGTTTTGTCGGCATAATCCTTATTGGTAACCGTCAGACGGTTTTCGTTCAAAAGGATCAGTTCGAGGGTATGTGCCTTTTCGATAGCCTGCAAATCATTGATAGTCTTGGTATTGAGCGATTCGAGTTTCCCGATGATAATCAATATCGCGATGGAAAGAACAACACAGGCCGCCATGATACTGCCGACCCAGAGCGTTATGAACCGTTTGATACTGATACTCGGGGAAAACGATCCATTCATACTTGTATTTCCGGATTTAAAAGCGACCATGCCGTCATGCTCTGTATCATGCATTTCGGCTCATCGGCGCAGATTCTTAAGAAAGGATGGGCACTATAAATGCTCATAGGGATTGACGCCCGACATGAATTTCCGTTCCAGACAAGTTTCGTGAACCTGATCCGGTCTATTCATAAAAATTTAATGGAACGGGGATTTATGTTTTGTATGCCTAAATCAAGTATGAATGATTAATAATCACTAATGATAGTATAAACAATCTATTCCGGTTATCCAGTTAAATCAGCTGAGATAATTGATCCCCCTCGGCTGCGCCGTTTCCCCCTTATAAAAGAAAGGGGGATGAAAGTGCCTGAAAAGCCACGCCCCCCTTAAAAAGGGGGGATGCCGCAGGCAGGGGGGATCACATACTATCGGAAGAAATCATCAATTCTGATTTAAAAGTTTTCTATGTGTTTCAAACCGGATAACCGGATAATCAGCTAGGCGTTTACACGTATTACATTACTCAATCCGCTCGCTTTCGGGAATTTTTACCAGCATGACCGAACACTGACCGAATGTATCTCCGCCTCTTCCCTGTTGATGATCAACGAAGGCGCCATTCCAGAGAATGAAAAGCCGTTCGCCTTTATCGTCGAGCTTTATCGAAAATGTCCCGCCCGGGGTATATCCGTATTTCTCATAGTAGTACGGATATACAAATGCAAGAACTTTCCTGGTATCCGTTTTCGTGTCATACTGTATAATCGGCGATCCATCCGTGTAACCATGTCCGTGCGCACCCGGAAGGTAGTAAACATACCGTCCTCCGGGGCTCCTGTCCATGGATGTCGTATAGCGTTCTGCGCCGGGCCAGTCAGGTCCCTTGCTCACAATTTCTTCTTTGACAGGATCGAACGTAAACATCTCGCCATTATAGGTAAGGCACCAGAAGAGCCCATCAGGACCCCGTCTGCGGGTCTGTGCACGCATATGACAATAATTTGGTGTTTTAAACTCTATATTCTCGTATTTCGGTACATGGGAACGCATCGTACCGTAACTTCCTCTCATCCCGGTAGATGGCGAGCTTTCCTTTGGTACACAACAATTCAGTTCGAAAAACCGATTTTTGAACGGATCGTATTTGATCATATGAATCTCATTGGTCGGATTATCTTTTAGATTCGTTGTATAAACCATTCCGGTCTCTTCATCGATCATGATAGCCCGTACCCACCAGCCAAGACCGGGAGGAAGGTAACCCGCCCACTTGGTTTTCTGCTCATTGATATCCCATGCAAGGAATTCGCCGAACATGCCCACAGCATACAGGATACCGTGTTTCGTATCGACACGGTGGTAGGGCCATGATGCCCGTACAAGGGGAACACCATAATCCACTATATCTCCGGTAAGCACATCGTAACTCATGATATGGCCGCCGTCATAACCGGTTTTATAATCCTCCTCATCCGGCTCATCGTACTTTGCCCAGTACGTGCAGTACCAGAGATGTGGTGAATCAAGCTGTTTACTCTGATAAAAATCAAGCCAGCCGTGGATTTTCCCTTCGGAAAATTGAGTTTTTTCTCTTCCGAGAACCTTATTGACTTCCGGGAGACACCGTACTTTTTTAGCATCCGGATCATATTCAACCAGAAGAATGTGCGCATCGTATTTACCATGATCCCCGACAGCCGAGTAAAATTTCCCCGTTCTCGTATCGTAGTTGGCTTGGCACCAGTTTGACCAGGGCCCCGGATTATTGGACGTGGACGATTTGGATTGCACCGGTGATTCGCCAAGAAACATCGGCTCCACAGGAATGACAGCGAATTCGATTTCCGGTGGTGTTTTAGCCAGAACATACCCTTTCCCGGCATATTGGGCCACACTCTCAGGAGGTTCAAGCATTTTCATATCACTGTCAGTTACCACCTTGCCGGAATAGAGTAATCCCGCAGTATCCAGACGTTCGGCAACTTCTTTTTTCTTTTGCTCCGACTGGCTTGGGGTAACCGGCTCTTCTTTTGTTACAACTCCTTTATGAAGAATTCCATAAGGGCCGACTCTGTCGGGCTTGATCTCGACTTTTTGCGGCTCCTGCGCACAGCCCCAAAGAATCAGAAATAAAACAGGGAGGAAGAGGAAAAAGGATCTGAAGCTTTTCATGGTAAACCTCCGATAAAAGCGTAAAGGTTTTTCCGGGATTTCCCGATGCCTCTCCCGGAAAGGTGCGGAGCCCCGGTATAGCCGGTATAGTCAGATAGCTTTTTGGATCGTAGACGCGCAAAGTGTTTCACGACCGTGCGTTCGGTTTGTGAAAACACCTGAAACCACAGGTTATCACCCTTTATTCGGCATTGCCGATTTTATTTCACAGCCCCCTTAAAAGCGTGGTGAGAAACTCTACATGTCTGAATTTTGGCTGTCAA
>JAJFUH010000063.1 GCA_021372535.1 bacterium | reverse complement strand
GATCACCCGGTTTTTTTCAATCTTCTCCTTTTTTGCCATTCTGCCGATCAGGTGACTCAGCTTCCGGTGCAGCGCTCTCCCGCAGCAACCGCCGCATGTCAGATAGAGCGTCCTGTAGGCCTTGTCACGCGGGTACTCCGCGAATCCGCCCGTACGCTCATGATACGCTTTTTCGCAGAAATATCCCGAGCATCTTTGCTTGACCAGATCACACTGAACGATGACGATATAGTCTTTTTCTTCCATTCCGGTCTCCTTCACGGCTGCAGGGAGGGTGATGAATATATAATACACCCGGTTTATATATAGATGATTTCATTCTCTTAAACTGCGGCGCATCAAAGCGACAGCCCGGCGAATCGGACATCTCCCCGGCAGATATTATAGAATGATCAACAAAGGATTGAGGAGGGGAAAATAAAAAGGCTGCCTTCCCATAAATACGCCGATTTCAGGCAAAATCGTCACCGCGTGGTCGCTGAGCACCACAAGTAATATGATAATAAGGCAGGCGGCCCTGTAATAAAAATGCAGCATTACCGTGAAAAATGCAACCGGATTTTTTCAGAAGCTGAGAATTCCATAATACGGTTATCCGGTTAAATCAGCTGAGATAATTGATCCCTCTCGGCTTCGCCGTTTCCCCCTTATTTATATAAGAGTGTCATCCGGTAAATGCATACCCGGATTCCCGGTAAATGTGCTGTTCGTAAAATGCCTGTCATTTTTCAGAAGGCGGGATATACATATCATGATTTTTCTTAATCGCATTGTTTTACAATATGTTCCCTCACCCTTTGATTCCCTCTCCCATGCATGGGAGAGGGTTCAACTTTCAGCGTCCGTATGGAAGCTCTCCCTCGCCCGCGCGAAGCGGGGGAGTGGGAGTTAGGTGGGTGAGGGCAAAAAAAAACAAGCTGATAATTCATGAATCGTTCAGGTACTCATTATTCGGATGACCCAGATATATAAATAAAAAATGAAATCCGCGTAAATCCGTCCGATCCGCGTAAATCCGCGTTCCATTATACCTTATGGACAGGCCGGGCTAATTTTTCGCCGGATAACCCACCGACTGCGCGAAGAGTATGCGCTGTTCGGGCCGCAGCCCGAATTCCTTCACCGTGTTTTCCTTGTCGCAGTTGTGGAACCAGGCCGCCAGACCCTGTGAGGCTGCAAACAGGTAGACATTCTGGGCAATGAAGCCCGTGTCGGTGTAATAGTAGGACTTCTGAACCTCCGGGTCTCCGATGGACCTGTCCGGCTGCCCGCTTCCCAGATCGTAACGGGTGAGATCGACTATATAGAAAATATTGACCGGAGCCACGCCCGCGCCCCTCCTTCCCGCCCTGGCCCGAAAGTCCCCGGCGACAACGGGTTTCAGCCGATGGGGAACCGCCTCGTAAAGATAAACACCTTCGGGCATGGCAACATACAGGTCGATTTCCTGCGAGTTGCTGGCGGACGGGGCCGTTCTTCCCGGCTTGCCGAACGCCGCTTTCTCACGGTTCACACCGAACGCCGCCCAGAGAAGATCGGAGAGCACCTGCGGGGGAAGTTTCTCTTCACTGATGGCGCGGACAGTCTTTCTTTCCCTCAGGGCTGCCAGTACTGACATTCCGCCGTCCTTCCCCGGCTCCGGCAGCATGACCGGCTGCAGATACTGAGCGAAGGAGGATGCCGATCCGGCCAGCACGGTGGCGGCAGGTACGGCTTTTACGAATGTTCTGCGGTTCATGGTATTTCCCCTTCTTCATTTTTCCCTGCAAAATTTCAAAATCATCGGTATAAAGTTTTCCTTTGAGAATTTTGCACGATAACCGCCCCTACTATCCAAGGTGTTTTCGGATTATTTCCTTTACAGGCGGAGCATCATCTGCATGATTCCGCTGTCAACTTCAATACCTTGGATAAGAAGACGGTACTTCATACCCATATCACCTTTCCAATAGGTCTTCGTCATCATCGCGATGGTCACAGGATTCCCGGCATGTTCAATCTGGCAGCTGGCTTTCCCTCCCGATAAATGGATACCGCCTGTTCGCGCGCAAAGTTTCCCGTCGACCCAGAGTTCATCGTGCGAGTAGAGCCAGAGGGTTTTGTGGGATACAACAGCCTCGTAACGGATTGTGTGTCCCTCCCACTGGTATTCGTAACCACCCGCTTTGGAGAATTTATTAAAAGAACATACCAAAGCAATAATTACCAAAACTAACCCTGTTTCAAACACCTGTAACATGTAAACTGACACAATTTGCGAAAAAGTAATGCTATGATTACTGCTTCCGTAGTAAAAAGGGATAAACATCGCAACGCCGGAAATAACAACGACAATCGAGAAAATGAGCATCGACAGTGATACGCGAAAAGAACCGAATTTTTTATTGAAGTCCACAGTGGCAAACCACAATAAAAAAAATGGTGCGCAACACATGATAAATAAGTTGACCTCTATAAAGAGGAACGAAAGCCACTCGCTTGTGGACACCCCTTTCATATACTTATAAGGAACAATTGGTACATGATACTTGAAATACACCAACACGTTAAAAAGCAGTCCCAAAACAATGACAAGATACGTCCATCTCGCGAGGGTCTTCTGCTTGTCCATTTCCTGTTTCCTCCTTACAACATATGTATTATCAAAGTGTTATGTGTGTATAAGTTTCAATGATTTACAACGGCAACTATCATGTTCTGCTGCAAACCAAAAGCTCTCAATTTCATACCATAAGTTAGTTATATAAGAACGTAGATATATTATGCCATACCCAATTTGTCAAGCGAATAAAAATCACGGCAATCCCCGATTTAACCCTGATTATTCATGATAATTTCTAACCACAAAGACACTAAGACACTGATAGATATAACAAATTGTATATAATATCTTTAGTAATTATTAATCATTCACATAAAAAAGATATATTCAAGAGTACAATCAGCGAAAATCCGCGTTCTATAGAATTTTATGAATAGGTCGGGTTAAAAGTATGTCCCATGAGCCTTTTTGATTCCTAAATTCTTTCCGATGGAGTATATTGTTCCGCTGGATGTGAAACCGAAATTCATGCATTCTTTTCGTAAATTGTATTCTTTTACACATAAATACCATCAAGGAGGCTCCGTTGTACCGCGAAACCGTTCTGCTCAACGGAACATGGGAAATAACGTTCGACCGTGACAACAGCGGCGTCGGGGCGGGTCTGTTTACCGACAGCGCCATCCCGTTCGACCGCACCATCGAGGTTCCGTCCACGTGGAACCTCATCGAGCCCGAATACGAGGGCGTCGCCTTTTACCGGACACGGTTCCGGCTTGAATCCGGACACGAGGGTAAAACGATCAGGCTCAGGTTCGACGCGGTCAATTACTTCGCCGAGGTCGCCGTGAACGGAACTGTCATCGGCTCTCACGAGGGCGGTTATACGCCGTTCGAGCTCGACATCACCGGCGCGGTCCGTTTCGATCGTGACAATACGCTCGTCGTCCGGGTGATCGATCCGCCGAACGACGGGACAGGCCGCGAAATCGAGGGCTTGAGGCACATGGAGATACCCTCCGGCAAGGAAAGCTGGTATGTGAACTTTTCCGGCATCTGGCAGAATGTCAGCCTCATCATCACCGACCGGACATACATCGAGGACATGTTCATCACAGCCGATCCGGCGGAAAAAACGGCGCGGGTCAGGCTTATCATCCGGAGCGACCGCGCCCGTGACGGCGAAATCATTCTGTTCGTTTCGACACCCGAAGGCTCACAGGTGCTGTCATCCTGTTCGCGGATGGCCTGCATCGAGGAGGGCCGCAATCTTGCACTCATCGATCTCCCACTCGACGGTTTCGGGCTCTGGGAGCTGTCCAGTCCCGTACTCTACACCATGACCGCCCGGCTCTCCTGCGAACACGCCATCACGGACAGCGTTTCGGAGCGTTTCGGGATACGGAGCTTCGAAATCAGGGACAATTTCTTTTACCTCAACGGCGAAAAAATCATTCTCCGCGGCCTGCTCCATCAGCAGCAGTACCCGAAAAACCTTGCCTGTCCCGAATCGAAGGAAGAAACCCGCCGTATCGTGCGTCTGCTCAAAGAGGGCGGCTGGAACCTCATCCGCGTTCATATACGCCCGACAACGCCGGAATTTCTCGATGTCTGCGACGAGGAGGGGATGCTCGTGTTCGAGGAGCCGGCCATCGGATGGATCGTGGACTCGGAGAAGCTGGAGGCGCGCGCCCTCACCGAAGTCCGCGACATGGTCAGTCGCGACCGTAACCACCCCTCGGTCGTCATGTGGGGAATTCTCAACGAATCGGGGGTGCGCGGCGCGCCCGACATCCTCGGACGCACCAAGATGTACTGGAACAAGGCCGACATGGGAGTACAGCGGCTCAAACCGGCGCTCGCCCGCGCAATCAGGGAAGAAGACCCGGGGCGCATCATCTCCGATGACAGCGGCGCGGTGACCTGCAACTACTATCTCCCCGGAAGCGACGAGCCGGTGCGCTATTACGACAACCACCTCTACATGTCGTATCCCCTGTCGCACGCGGGATATGAGATTTTCCGCAATCTCGGCAAACCCGAAGACTTCTTCCGGTCGCACCAGTTCGAGACCTTCACCATCAACCACCGTATCGGCGGCGGCTCCCCCGACAAGCTCTTTCTCCAGAGCGAGTTCGGCTGCGGCGGCATCCCGCTCTGGCCGGAAGTGCTCAAACACTATGAGGATGGCGCCGGTGTCACTTACCGTGATGAAGCGGTGTACCGCCGTATCGACGGCATCCTGCGCGATTACTATGCTCGCGAGCTTGCGGATGTTTTTGACTCCTACGAGGCCGCCCTCCGCGAAACGCAGGCTGTCCAGGCAATGTCCGCGCGCCGCATGATCGAGGCCCTCAGGACGAACAGCCTCTGCGCCGGGTATGTGTTCACCCAGCTCCACGACAACGATTACGAGTGCAATGCGGGAATTCTCGACCCGCTGTTCCATCCCAAAGAGGCTTATCACGCTGCCCGCGAGGCGAACAGTCCCCTCAGGGTCGTGGTCGAGACATGGGAGCGGACGATATTCCCCGGCGGAACATTCACTATCATGGTATACATCGTGAACGATGCCGGTATTTCCGGCGCGGTCGATCTCGCGGTGACCGTAACGAACCCGGACGGCTCCGCGCTTCTCGATGAACGGAAACAGCTCGGCATCGGTCCCGGTATCGCTACAGCTTTCACCGGCTCCGCACGAACCGGCGACTCGGCGGGAGTTTACACGACCCGGGCCGAGCTGTCCAAAGGCGGTGAACTTATCGACTCGGCGGTTTACTCCACATATGCGCTGCCTCCAACCGGCGATGTATCGGAACTCAAATCCATCCATCTCGTCGATTTCGACGGCAGAGTACTGACATGGCTCGAAGGCCACGGTGTCGGGACATCCGCGGCGAATCCCGGGCTGTATGTCGTCGGGCCGGTCGATAAAAAACGCCTCGGCGACGCCCGTATCGCCGAAGTTCTGAGAAAGGTGAAGGAGGACGGCGCCGATGTGCTGTTCCTCGGGCTGCCGCTTATCTGCCTTTCCGATGCAGACGAGGAACTCCAGGAGCTGCGCGACCAGGGCAAGTACGTCTGCTGGTGCTCGCCGACCGAGCTCGAAACAGATGTGTTCGACTTCCCCATCCCCTACTACGACTCAAAGCCCCGTTTCGCCGGGCCTTATCACTATTTCAGGAAACATCCCGTGTTCGAGGGCCTCGATCCCGGGCATGTGCTCGACGACCGTTATGCCAACATCATGCCGCTCACCTCGGTGCGCATCGATGGCATGAAGACTCTCGGCGGCTCGTTCGGAACGCCCATCGGCTACCACTTCAGGATACGGGGATGCGAACACGCCCGTGACCCGCGGTACGGCGCCGATCTGGCGGTCGTTCCTTATGGACGCGGGCGGTTTGTCATCAGTACATACAGAATTGCGGAAAACCTGGGGAGCGATCCGGCAGCAGACCGTCTTCTGTGGAATCTGCTCAGAGGGGTGTGAGAAAGTGGTGAGTTCCGCACGGTTAAAAGAAAGTCAAATTACCCATTACACTGTGATTAATCGTTAGTCATGAAAAAAACACCGAAAACATTTCATTTTATCTTGTCAATCCTGTTAATCCTGTCTAAAAATTCTTTACATGAAAAACTGTACCGGTCATAGAAAAGCCTCCCTTGCGGGAGGCTTTCGGGTAGAGGAGACATCAATGAAGAATGTATGGTAAGAAGCGCCGGTTACTTCCTCGGATGACAGTGAAATATTTTTATATTTTTTTCCTGTATCTCAGTTGTACCGGTTGCCTGGTTTTATATATTGCAAACTTCATGCCAGATATTTTCCCTCGGTGCAGGCTCAAACAGATTCAGTGCTTACTGTATTATTATATTACATCTTACATCAATACTCCATCCATGCCCGTTACCAGCCCGGTTTCTCATTATGACATCATGGCATTCACGCTGTGACATTCTGTCACATGACGGGACATTTTCTGCCTGTCCGGCAGTTTCTGTCTGCCAATATGGTCAAAATATCCCTTAAAGGTGTACCTTGCGGAAATATGAAATTTTCTCCCCGGGATTTTCGTCTCATATATCAGAAAGCTGAAGAAACAACCGCTGAAAACCGGAGAAAACCATGAAAAGCATTCTTTTGATTACAGTAACCCTGGCCTGGTTCGGTGTTGGTGCTGCATACCTGTTTGCCAAGGCTGTCGAATTCGTAACATTTATCGCCTGATTTTTCCCCCCACCAAACCCCGTATCATATCCTCTCGATCCCCCTCTGCTTCAGTGAAACAGAGGGGGATTTTTTTATCATTGAGCTGACGCATACCTCTCTATCCGACTCATGCACCGGGGTATTCTGTCAATCAAACACCGGAACAATAGTGCATCTCGACAATCGTGTCGGTAAAGACTGTATCGGTCATACCCCACTAACATGTTGTTAATTATACAATATTATTAATTATTGCCAAAAATGTTCGACAAATATGTCGAACACTCTTTCCGGTACGGCGAAGCGGGCCAAAACAGGCGCTCATTTTTCAACCTCATGAATATCAATATGATAGTTGTTTCGTTTGCGGGCCTTTTCATCCTTTCTGGCACAATCATTGCTCTTTATTTACCCGGACGGACAGCCCGGCGCCTCATGAAATTGCGCTCGCGAAGTGAATATCTTCGTTCAGGTGACCGGAGTCACAGCATTCCTGTCAGGTTACTGGTATCTTGCAACAGCAGATGTATAAAAAGGGTCGGCTTTCTCGGGTATCACCCAGACTAGAAACCTTTTCACCCTCTCGTTAGTCTACAGTGAGAAAGCCGCCCCGTTAATACATGAGCTGCCAGGCAGCCGGCAAGGGATTTTCAGAATAGAAATGACGAATACCGTAAGTTTTTAACACGTTGCAAAGGAGATTCAACCGATGAGAAAACTTTTACTGATTCTGACCGCTGTTCTGGTCATCATGCCGACAGCGGCGTTTGCGGCCGATGACAGCTATTTCCCTCTCGATCAGGGCATGATCTGGGCCTATGATGATCAGAATGTGGACCATGTGGATTCATTCACCAAAATCGCCGTACCGGAACAGCGCACGGTGCTGGCGTATACCATGAAGTATTTTCAGTCCGAGAAGGTGACATACTTCCGCATCGGCAAAAAGGTCTATGAATGGCGCAACGGTTATTACCGGATGTGGTATGATTTCGGGAGCAGCGCCGGTGATTCATGGAAGCTCGAATGGCGCTCGGCCACTGCTCAGAAAGAGGACCCCGGCAACACAACCGGAAAAAACCGTCCCAATGTCAATGTTTCGGACATCGGAAACGATGATGAATCCCTCGACGATATAAACAAGGACGCGGAAATCACCCTTCTCGAAACGGGTCTCGATGTTGAAACGCCCATGGGTAAGTTCAGCGACGTATACCATTTCATCACCAAACGGCCCGGTGTCGCCGATGCCGGATATGTCGAGGAATGGTTCGCTCCCGGTGTCGGGTGCGTTATGCGGAAATGGGACACCATAGCAGGCCCGCAGATGCACCAGCTTGTCAAGGCGACGTTCCCCGAGGAGGCGCCTCAGCCGGTCTTCTACCGTATGGATGTAAAACTCGACAAGTCCTTCTATGTCGAGGGAGAAAACATCGTGATAGAGGTTACGGTGCTCAACTGGAGCGACAAGGAAGTGAAACTCGATTTCCCGAGCTCTCTCCAGGTCGATTATACGATCGACAACGATTACCGCTGGTCGTCCGACCGCGCATTCACTCAGGAGCTTACCTCGGTGACCATCGCGGCGCGTGATACGTACAAGTGGACGTTCACCCATACGCCGGAGGATTTCAAGGTGGCGACGGGCAAGCACATCATAACGGCCGAGCTTGTCGGAACGAACATCCGCGCGTATCAGTCCTTCCTCGTGATCGAAAGCCTTCCCGTTCTTCCCGAGGGAATCGAGCTCACGGTCGCCACGGGAAAGGATACCTATTCAATGGGCGAGATCATCGATTTCACGGTGACCGCTTCCAATACGACCCAGAGCGATATCACCCTGAATATCGTGGATTTCCTCCCGATCAAGTACATGATCGATACGCTCAATACCGAGTACGAGCTCTTGTTCTCACGGCCGCTCACAAAGAAGGAAGTGGTTGTTCCCGCGGGCGGTTCCGTCACGTACGAGGGGACACACAGCCCGGATATCCTCACCTACAAACCCGGCGAACATATTCTCTACGCGGGCCTGACAGGTTATTCCATCTATGCGAAAACGACATTCACCATATCGCAGGACCTCGCCTACGGCACGCTTGCGGGAACGGTGACTACCCCCGCGACGGCGATAACCGTCTCCAACAATCAGCAGTACAACCCGGTCGAGGGCGCGGAAATCTACCTTAAACCCGTCATACCGAAAATGCGCGAGAACGATGTGAATTTCATGCCGAGCACATCTCAACAGAGCTGGTCGGCAACCACCGGCAGCGATGGCGCTTTCACGATCGCCGATGTCCCGATCGGCATGTACTTTATCCTCAGTGTCTACAAGGACGGTTATTATCCCTATAACGAAACCATACGGTTCCTCGGCGAAAAGAACCTCCTCAGTATCGTATTGAAGCCCAAAAAGAACGTTCCCGACCAGCCGGTCGTCTTCAACCGTCAGCTCGTCGAGGGTCTCGTCATATCCTTCGGAACCGATGCGACGGTGTACAAGCCGGATTCGCCGTTCAAGGCTTTTCTCGGCATTCTGAACACTCGCAAGGAAGCGGTTACTTTCACGTTCGATAACGAGGACTATGTGAACTGGGCCATCCTGGGCTCGAACGAAGAGGTTCTCTGGAGCTCAAGCGAGAAAGCGGGTAAATCATCCGCCGAATTCACCGTAACCATCGAACCCGGCGAGGGACGCGTGTTCACTCATGAAGGGACATTCGCCGACGTGGTTCCCGACAAAGGCGGGAAGTATATTGTCAAGGGTATTCTCGCCTTCACAAGCTGTTCGATAGAAACGATCAAGTCCGGCTATATCGGGGGCCTTGTCAGGGTGCTCGTTGTCCCGAGCACGAGCGAGCGCATTCAGGCTCAGGCCCGCAACCGTGAAATGGTCGTGGAAGTAAAAGGCACGTTCAACGCCGAAATAGACCTGTCGATGAAAGACGACAACGTTTCCGGCGAGATTCTGGTTTCCGAAGTGCTTGAAAATCCTCACAAACAGCTCAACAAACACCAGTTTCTCAAGATGATCGAAATCGACGCCGATTCAACGATCCGCGCCGGAATGGACAGCGCCCTCGTCCGCATCTATTACGGCGACATGGAAAAGGAGAATCCGGATTTCGATCCTCTGAAACTCCGTATCGCCCACTGGAAGGACAATCCCAACTGGACTCCCCTGAATATCGACCCGACCAAGGACAATCCGCTCGATGCGCTCGGTGGACTCCTGTCCGATTCGGAATGGGAGATGCTCCAGGGCAGGATCGACACCATCAACAAGTATATCGAGGCGTATACAAACAGCTTCAGCTCATTCGGACTGTTCGAGTATGACGAGTCCGTTACCGGCGTCGAAGAACAGGGGCAGATTCCCGAGAGTCTCGTGCTCAAGCAGAATCAGCCCAATCCGTTCAACCCGGCAACCCTCATTCAGTTCAGCCTGCCGCAGGCCGGAACCGTGCAGGTGGTCGTCTACAACATCATGGGCCAGGAAATTGCGCGGCTCGTGGACGGTTTCCTCCCGGCGGGCGCCCATAATGTGGTGTTCGACGGCAGCAGATTTTCTTCCGGGGTTTATTTTTACAGTGTCAGAGGCGCCGGATTCAGCGCCACGAGGAAGATGCTTCTTCTCAAGTGACCATAAAAAAACGGAACTGGAGGGACAGTTCAGCCGTTTAATTACATGCGAGAATGCAAACAATGCATCCGCAATCCCCTCCACACTCCAGGCCCGCACACGACCCTCGTGCGGGCCTTTTTATTTCTTCACTCTTTCCTCACCCCGGCATGTGTGTCCCGTTTTTTCGAAACACCCTTTTATATATCTGTACAGAACGCCATTTTTTCAATTGACTCTATATATAAAGAGTTTTCTTGCTTTTCCCGTCCGGATATACTATACCATGAATACGATATACATTCCAATTCGCCGGACTTTCCGTGAGGGTATCATGTACAGGTACCGCATGGTAATGATACTGACTGTGTTCGCTCTTGTAATTCAAGCGCCGTTCCGTGTTTTTGCGGGACAATACGATGTCAGGATTCAGGATATTCATGCGCGGGGCATGCTCAACGAGGACTATGAAAACCTGCTGTGCTCAACGACACGCATAACGATGAGCGTCCCGGCGCTTTCAACTCAGTCGCAGATATTCCTGTACCATACCCCGACGGAAGGCGATGCGGGTGTTTTCGATTTCAAGCGCGACCGATGGGTGTTTTCCGGGGGCACGGTCACCTTCAATCCGTGGTATCGCTACAATGACGGCGTTCCCGACTGCGCCGGGAGCTACACCCCCGCTGTGACGGGAACTTATGCGCTGTACAAGTCATTTTCCTTCCCCGCGGACATACCGGTGGACAGCTCCGTCAGAAAACTGATCGTCCTCATCCACGGCTGGAATCCGGACGAGCTGCAAAATCCGTATGAGGGATACGGATGGCCCGCGCTCGTCGCCGCCCTGGATGCCTGGGTTAATGCCCATCCCGACTGGAACGTGCTGGCATACAACTGGGCCGAAGATGCAGCCACGGGACCGATACTGGATTTGAGCGGCGGTATCAATATCCTCGGCAATGCGATCAGGAACGGTACTCAGGCGGCGGAAATCTCGCATCAGCACGGCCAGCATTTAGGCCCTCTCATCAAAAACAGGCTCCCGAACCTCGAACAAATCCAGTTTATCGCTCACAGCGCCGGAACATGGAATGCTCGGGCTTCGGCCATCTATCTTTCACAGAATTACAGCTCCATCCGGATTCAGGTCACCCTGCTCGATCCCTACATACCCGGTGAAGCGCCCGATGCCGATTCCGACTGCACCATCGATAAAATCAACGCGCTGGCAACCCTCCAGCATGTGTATCTGCTCGAAAATTACTTCTATGCCAACGATGTCGTCGGCACCGAATCGTCGTTCGGCTGGCGCCCGGAGGATATCAACAGGAAACTGGGCTCATCCTTCCTCCCCAATCCCTTCAACCACATGGCGCCCCTCGCGTGGTACAGCGGCACAATAACTGAAAACGCCGCCGACGGCTGGTCGCACAGCCTCGCCTTCAACGATACACCCGAGGACACCACCGTTTCCATTGTCGACCGCGCCCGCGATTCCTTCACGGTTTTCCCGCCGTTTCCCAATCCCTGCAATCCCGCAACGACCATTACATACATGCTCGGCTGTGAAAATCACGTACGGCTGACCGTGTACGATATTCTCGGGAGAGAGACAGCGGTGCTCGAGGATGGCATGAAAAGCGCAGGCTTTCACAGCGCAGTGTGGAATGGAACCGACAGAAACGGCGGCAGACTCGGCTCGGGGATATACCCGTACCGCATAACGGCGGGCCCGTATTCATCGACCGGCAAAATACTGCTCGTGAGATAGAAATTATCCGGACATACCCGCTCCCCTGCCCCGGATATACCCGTATCTCAATCGATTATGGAATAGAGAAAAACCAACGGTGCGAGTTTACAGATATTCGATCAGCCCGTCGAAACCGTTCGACACATCGATCTGGTAGTTCAGCTCGCGCATGATCTGTCTCGTGAGGTTGAGCTTCTTGTGCAGAAACTCGTCGTCGTGCATGGGATCGTGGTGCGTCACAATCCACTTTTTGATGCCGGCGAGCCGCATGAGGTGGCAGGCGTTCGACAGCGATGAATGCCCCCAGCCGATCTTGTGCTGGTATTCCTCGTTCGTATACTGGGCCTCGCTGATGAGAACATCGATATCGGACATGAATTCCACGAGCTTGTTATAGGGCTGAAGAAGTTCGCTGTCCCTCGTGACATTGTCCGGGTGACCGAGGTAACCCTTGAGGAATTCGTTGTCGCTGACATAGCCGACCATCCTGCGGTTGGCCCTGATCTTATAGCCGAGCGCCGCGCCGGGGTGATGGGTGAACTCCCAGTATATTTCGGTGTCGCCGATACACAGGGGGCTTTCGCCGAGATGCACGAATTTGAAATCAGCTTTCATGTCATCCATCTGGATCGGGAAATAGTCACGGTCGAACTGCCCCCTGAACACCGATTCGAGGTCCTTCCCGAACCCGGATGCGCCGTACACGATGATCTCGAAACCGGGCAGGAATGCGGGCACAAAGAACGGGAATCCCTGGATGTGATCCCAGTGGGTGTGCGATATAAACATATGAAGCCTGCGGGGCGGCTGTTTCAGAAGCTCCATTCCCAGCTCGCGTATCCCGGTACCGGCATCGAAGATAATAATCTCGTCTCCGCATTCGAATGAGATGCACGATGTATTGCCGCCGTGGTGCATGTAGCGGAGACCTGAAACGGGCACCGATCCGCGCGTGCCCCAGAGACGGCAGAAACAGCGGGATGTTTCTATCTTTGGAATAAAAGCGTCAACCAGTGAACCGTGCTCGGGTTTTTCTTCCGATGTCTCTTCAATACCGGTCCAGCCAAGGAAATATTTCTGCACCTTCTGGAGAAATTCGTCACGGTGGAAGGGTTTGACAATATAATCGAACGCTCCCAGCTCGAGAGCACGGTCCTGGTCGGGTTTGTAGCTCTTGGAGGTACACATGATGACGCCGGGGGGATTCTCCGCCTTGTTGATTTCCTTCAGAACATCGAGGCCATGCATTTTCGGCATCATGATATCGAGGATGACAAGATGGGGATTGAATGTTCTGACCTTTTCGAGGCATTCCTCGCCATCCGCGGCGACATCGACAGTAAAACCGTTTTTCACCAGGATGAACTTCATGAGATTGGAAATCGATTCCACATCGTCCGCTACAAGTACCTTCGGTTTTGGCTGTTCCGGACTATTCATAGAACACCTCCATATGGTCAAGATAATCGGTTAATTTCAAAAGTTGAGACCGGACTTCGTCCATATCGCCGTTTCGCGCGGCATTTTCAATCGAGGCCCCCGAGTCGGATAAAACCTGAAATCCGTAACTGCCGCCCGTTCCCTTTATTTTATGGCCGGTCTGACGAATGGTCTCGGTATCACCCTGCCCCAGCGCGCTGCCAATAATCCCTGTGAAATCCTTCATCTCCTCGATGAAGCGGGGGACAATCTCACGCAGTTCGGCGGGAACCGTAACGCGGTATCCCCCGGACCCGGGGTGTTCCGATTCACTCTGCGGGGACACATCCGCCGTTACGGCGTATATGCTTTCAAGCAATTCATTCTTATGGATCGGTTTTGACAGGTGCGCCGTACAGCCCGCATCGATGCTTTTCTGCACATCCTCGCGGTATGCATGAGCGGTCAGCGCCAGAATGGGTGTCTCCGGGCGGCTCATCTCATGTTCCCAGGCGCGAATGGCCCGCGTCGCCGCATACCCGTCCATCACCGGCATCTGCATGTCCATGAGCACACAATCGTACCTGCCGGATTTGACCTTATTCACCCCTTCCTCACCGTTTATGACCTCGTCGATATGGTACGGAGTTTTGCCGAGAAAAGCTTTTATAATCCGCCGGTTGATTTCGTAATCGTCCACCAGCAGAATACGGAGCGGGCGTGTATCGGGCTCGAAGGTTTTCTTCTTTTCCCTCATCTCTCCGGCAGCATAACCGGAGGGTTCAGCAGCCTTATCGGGAACACCGAACGGCAGGCTCGCATGGAACGTGCTCCCCTGCCCGACCGTGCTCTCCGCCCATAAACTGCCTCCCATCGCTTCGGCCATCCTCCTCGATATGCTGAGACCGAGGCCGGTACCGCCGTATGTGCGGGTAATGGACATATCCGCCTGGGTAAAACGGTCAAAAATTATATCGAGCTTCTCCGCGGGTATGCCGATGCCGGTATCCGAAACGGAAAACAGAAGACTGCCCGGAGCGGGATTATCGGGATTCTTTTCGATCCTGAGATTAATCTCTCCGTGCGCGGTGAATTTGACCGCATTACCGATAAGATTGATCAGAATACGGCGGAGGCATGAGGGATCGCCGATGACATGCGCCGGAACATCCGTTCCGATGGTATGTTCAAGACGAAGGCCCTTTTCATGGATACGCACCAACATAACCGAGACGACTTCCTCGATGAGCCTCCGGAGATCGAAGGGAACGTTTTCGATATCGAATTTACCGGCTTCGACTTTCGAAAGATCGAGTATATCGTTGATAATTTTCAGAAGGTGATTCCCCTCGCGCCTGAGAATCTGGAGAAACTCCTTCTGTTCCTCGTTGAGCGGCGTCTCCGACAGAAGATCGGTCATCGCTATGACCGAGTTCATCGGCGTGCGGATTTCGTGGCTCATGGTGGCGAGAAAATCCGATTTCATCGAGGAGGCGCGGTTGGCGGCTTCACGGGCTTTCTTTTCCCTTCCGAGGGCGTTTTTCAACTGCGACAGAATGACCGCAGTCATGAGAAATATCATACCCCTCATCAATGCGTTCCAGTAGGCCATGATTTCATGAGAATAGAAATGCCCGCCGATCTTTTCGTTCATGAACCAGAAAACCGTACAGAGCACGGAAAACACAACACCGGGAATTATTCCCCCGAACCAGCTCACCAGCGATATGGGAAGCAGGTAGAATATGGAAAATGAAATCTCTGTCCCTGTCAGTAAATCGAAAATTCCCACTATTATGACAAAGGTGATGCCATACGGAATATAATCCGACCCCTGCTCGAAGCGTTTTATGATATTACGGATCATATGGTTTTATACCCTTATGTTTTCCCCTCATCCTTGCCGTGGCTTATCTCCCGTTTTCTTCACGAGATATTCATGTATTTTAATTTATAAAAAATCACGGGGAGAGAAAACTTTTTTTATTGAAAACGAAAATTCTTTCCGTACATTATCATTTATTCAGGTAATCCCTGCTTGTGAATCTTCGGGAGCAACCGTATACTGAATATACACAACATTTTTGTTATCATATTGTTACATAATTCATCCCGGTAACGGAGGTTAAGTCCATGAAGCGTATTCCGCTGATTGCCGTTCTCATCTCAACCGCATCCATTCTTGCCGCGCTCCCTCTTCTGGCCGAGAACACCATGAGGAAAGAATCGCTCGATTTTTTGCAATCCATGCTTGCTAATCCGAGCCCATCGGGGTATGAACAGCCCGTCCAGAAACTCTGGCGTGATTATACCGGCCCGTTCGCCGAAAAAGTCACGGGCGATACACAGGGAAATGCAATCGGTGTTGTCAACGCCAAGGGAACCCCCCGTATCATGTTTACCGGTCATTGTGACGAGATAGGCTTTATCATCACATATATCGACGACAACGGGTTTCTCTCCTTCGGCGCACTCGGCGGTTTCGACGAACCGATAATTCCGGGGAGACGGGTGACTGTTCATACCTCCCACGGACCGATTCCGGGCGTTATCGGCAAGCCTCCCATACACCTCATGAAGAGCGAAGACCGTGGCACGGGAGCGAAAATTGAAGACCTCGTCATCGATACAGGCGCGGCAGACAAAAAGGAAGCCGAATCTCTCGTTGCTCTGGGCGACCCGGTAACCTACACGTACGATTTTATACCGCTCAGGAACGACCTTTATGTCGCACGCGGCTTCGATGACCGCATTGGCTCTTTTATCGTAGCAGAAGCGCTGAGAGCCCTTGCCGGTTCGAAGACACTCAAGGCCGGCGTATACTGCGTTTCGACCGTACAGGAGGAAACCGGCGCGAGGGGCGCGTACACGAGCGCGTTCAGCATCGAACCACTTGTCGGAATCGCAATCGATGTTACGCACGCTTCCGATCAGCCGGGAGTGGAGAAAAAACGGGTCGGCGACATCAAACTCGGGGGCGGTCCGGTCATCGCCCGCGGTTCGCGCAGCAACCCCCATGTTTTCAATCTGCTCGTGGAAACCGCGCAGAAAAACAACATCCCGTACCAGATCGAGGTCAATCCATCATCGACCGGCACCGATGCCGATGCCATCCAGATTTCACGGGCGGGTGTCGCCGCCTGTGTTGTATCCATACCTCTCAGGTATATGCATACTCCCGTGGAAACGCTGAGCATGAAGGATGTGGAGAACACCATCCGGCTTCTCGTCGCATTCGCTGAAGCCGTAAAACCCGATATGACGTTTACAAAATGAACGATATCCGGATATCATAGTCAAACGGCGGGAGCACTACCATTCCCCCGCCGTTTTTTTTGAACCAGCTTCAAAAACTGCTTTCCCTTACCTCAGGAGCATCATCTTCCCCTGACCATGGAACGAACCTGCATCGAGACGGTAGAGATAGACGCCGCTGCCGAGGGTTTCCCCGTTTTCGCTCCTGCCGTCCCAGACAGCCTCATGAACACCGGCGCCCATACGGGTCTCCGTGAGAACGGCTACTTTTCTCCCGATGATATCATACACGACTATGCGGACGAACGCCTCGGACGGGAGCGCATACCGGATGGTCGTCGCCGGATTGAAGGGATTCGGATAGGGCGGATCGACACGGAATGCAACAGGCGCCTCCGCGACCCCGGTTACGAGCCAGGCGCCGGACGGGGCGGGCTTGCTCATCCCGGATGTGCCCGTCGCCTGAATCCAGTAATAGTATGAAGCCCCGTCGAGCGGTACGCTCGTGTCGATGAACTGCGAAACCCCGGCGGCAACCGAATCCACGAGAACCGTCACGCGTGTCTCATAGAAGAGGAGCGAATCGAGCGACGCAAACTGTGTGAGCGGCACCGGATCGGTAAACGCCGACGACCGCGAGCGGAAGATACGGTACCGGTTGACTATGCCGCTGTTCTCAGAAGCCGAGAGCGCCCAGGAGATTTTAAGCGCATGCCCGTTATCGCCCGTAACATCGGTGACCGCAATATTGGTCGGCGGGAGAATTTCCGTGGGTAGATTCACCTGTATGCCGTTCTGCCAGTGGTTTGTCACGATAACCGCATACGAGCCGTAACCGCTGTAATCGTAAACATTGAGAAAGTACTGCCCTGCGGCCGGAGCTCCGTAGTAGAACACCGATTCAGTTCCCCAGCTGCCTTCGTGGGCAATCTGCTCCCCAATGTTATTATGAAGGTTCACATCCACCTCGATTGTATTTTCGGTGGAGACACGGACGAACAGGGAGTCCCATCCCGACGGCACGGTGAAGGCGAGGAAATCCCGCGGGTCGGCATATCCTTTCCCGTAGTATCCGAGATGCCCCGTTTTTACCGTATTGACGGGTATTGCCATTGCAACCGCGAGGGAGTCGTTCGGCTCGGTGTCATTGGGATACGTCGCCGGGACAAAGGTCGACGCGATGCTGTACGAGCCGTAGCCGCCGTAACGGATCACTCTCGCATAGTACGTGCCGGGCAGGAGGTTATTGTGATGCGACACCGATTCGATTCCCCAGCTTATATCGTACCCGGCAATCTGCGGGTAATCCGAGCCGTTTTGTTCATAGAGATAAGTATCGATCTCGAGAGTCGAATCTGAACGGGTGGTGAAAGAGAGCTTGCCGTCGCCGGGAATGGTGATTTTCCACCAGTCCTCGGTATCGGTATATCCACGGGCGTAGAAACCGAGATGACCGGTATCGGTGCCGTTCCTGTTCAGCGCGAAAGCGACAGAGGCGGAATCGTTATCCGCGACATCGTTATCGAGGTTAGCGGGAGTGAACGAAGAGCGGACGGTATAGCTCCCGTAGCCGCCGTAACGGATTACCCGCATATAATATGTTCCGGGCAGCAGGTTGTTGTAATGGGAAGCCGATTCGATCCCCCAGCTTATATCGTACCCGGTTATCTGCGGATACTCCGTACCGATGTTTTCATAGAGATATGTGTCTATTTCGAGGGTGGAATCGGACAGGGTGGAAACATTGAGCCTGCCATCGAGTGGAATGGTTATCTTCCACCAGTCCTCGGTATCGGTATACCCCCGGGCGTAAAAACCAAGATGACCTGTATCGGTGCCATCCTTGCCAAGATTGACCGCGACTGCGGCGGAGTCGTTGTCCGCGACGTCATCATCGAATTTCGTGGGTGTGAATGAAGAGCGGATGGTATAACTCCCGTACCCGCCGTACCGGTATACGCCCACATAGTATGTACCGGGCAGCAGGTTATTGTAGTGGGTTGGCGATTCGATCCCCCAGCTTATATCGTATCCGGCGATCTGCTGAAAGCCGGATTCGGTCTTTTCATAAAGGTATGTATCCAGCTCGAGAGTGGAATCGGATACGGCGGAAACATTCAGTCTGCCGTCGAACGTTGTGGTAACTTTCCACCAGTCAGCTCCATCGATGTAGCCCCCCGAATAGAAACCGAGGTGGCCGGTATCGGTGCCATTTTTGTCCAGTTCGAAAGCAACCGCGGCGGAGTCGTTGTCCGCGATGTCATTATCGAATCTCGTGGGTTTGAACGAGCTTGTGACGGTATAGTTCCCGGTGCCGCCATACCGCACTGCAAGAAAATAGTATGTTCCGGGTCGCAGGTTACTGTAATGCGAAGACGAGTCGACTCCCCAGCTTATATCGTAACCGGCTATCTGCGTTGCGCCATCAACATCATAGAGATAGGTGTCGATTTCGAGCGATTCATCTGAATGGGTGCTTACCGTAAGGTATCCGTCCGCGGTGGTTGTTACTTTCCACCAGTAGCTGGTATAATCGGCGCTCATGGACCCCGAGGATGAACCGTTGAGCGGCAGGGTCATCGCCGAGGATGAATCGTACTGAGCGAGCACGGGCGATGAGAACGCAGCAAGTGCCAGAATCGCAATGCCCACGATTTTCAGTGCGTGCATACTTTTCCCCTTTTTATTGAAGTAATGATGAGATAAAAACAGTGGAGATTCAGTGGTTCATTGGCGGATAATATATTACACACCGAAAAATAATGTGTGTGATTCGTATCACACAGATAATAATTATTTTTCCTGATTCGTCTCTTCAATCAGCAAGATCAATCCGCTCATGAATTTCTGCTTGTTTTCCATCTCATTTCCCCGATTCTTTCTCCTTAGACCGCAGTAACTCCCGCGCAAACGGCGAGATTGCGCTTGCCCGCCCGGGTTATCTGTCGGGGTAGCCCCCCGTGACTGCCTTTCCCTTAAAAATACCTTGACTTACCATGCAGTTCATGGTCATTTTCATGTATATGTATATTTGTCACGATCTGTCCTCATTTTCCCTCTTATATCACAAGGAGCCTTGCATGATTAACAGAACGACAGCTCTATTGACGGTGTTTCTGACGGTGTTTCTATCCACGGAAGCTCTGTGCTGGGATGGTGTGCGAAAGGGATTTGTAATGGGCGCAGGCGCAGGTTCCGGTTTTGTATCGTATTCCCAGTGGCTTGAGGGGGAAAAGCTTTCCAGCGATGAAAAGCTGCCAATCACTTCCGATTTCAAGATCGGGTATGCTCCGAACAACAATCTCATGCTGTACTGGATGAGCAAAGTGTCATGGTTCAGCCTGGATAACGTTTTCGGGGACACCGTTACAATCACCAACGGCATCGGGGCTGTCGGGGGATCGTACTATTTTGCGGAAACCGCCCCATCGCCGTACATCATGGGCGGGATCGGTTATTCGACATGGGCGACACCGTTCGAAGAGGATACTGACACGTGGATGGGTTTCGGTATCTGCGCCGGTGCGGGCTACGAGTTTTCGCGGCACATCAGCGCCGAATTCAGCTTTTCCTACGGCAGGCCGTCCACCACGGAACACGGATGGGAATACGAAACCCGGTCGCTGTCCATAGGGCTCGTTCTGAACATCATGGGCTACTGAGTAAGTATCTGCTAAAGCCGGAGCATCATTTACCCTGGTTTCCCTCCCCGACAAGCAGGCCGAGTATTACCTCCGCATAAAGACTGTGCCCGAAATCGTTGGGATGGTTGACCCCGTTCCCCGTAATGTCGGCAAAGGTCTTGCGCTTGAGGAGCTCCGTCCACACGGCGGTCATGTCCGCCAGAACGACGCCTCTCCCGCAGAGCGTTCTGAGCGCGTCCCGGTACCGTGGATAGAGGTTCGGCGAGGATTTTGTCCACTCGGGGTTGCCGGTCATGGTCGCAACAAGGATGAACTCGGCGGCGGGATTGACCCTGCGCACCGCGGCAATCATCCGCACAACGTTGGCGGAGAAGCTCGCGGGCTTCATCCCTGCCGATGCATCGTTCATGCCGAACGCAAGTATGACGAGGTCGGGATTGTCCCCGGCGACCTTGCCGATGGTTTCGACTCCCCATCCCGAGGTTTTTCCCGCGAGCGAGCGGTTGACGAACGTGACTTTCGATCCGTAGACGGCTTCGAGGTACATCTTCACCAGCTCCCCATAGGGCGGCATGAACGGCGGCGTTTTGGTGAAACCGGACGCGTTGTACCCCTCGGATATGCTGTCCCCGAACAGGACGAGCTTGAGGGGCTCGCGTTTTTTCAGCTTCGTCATGGTGGAAATCAGAATATCCCCGGCAAATTCCGGCGTATAGCCCTGCCACGAATCCTTGTGGGTGTATGTGACGACAGCCTGGAGATCGTGGTACATATGCCCTTCGCTCCAGAAGAGGCTGCTGTCGCCGCCCCGGAAGCCGTCGATCGACTGCGGCGTTCCTTTCGGCGGGTACATCGCGGCGTGCGTTTTAAACGGGATACGGGAGCCCTCAGGCAGTGTGAGGACGTTCGATCCCGGGGTGAACACGTAGTCCCTGCCCTCTTCATAGGTTATCTGCCCGGTCGCGCTCATGACCGAGACGAGCGAATCCGGGGTGAACAGCAGCTGCGCGCGCGGCGGCTCCCCCTTACGGCTTTGGATGAAGAGCACGCTCTCGCCGTCCATGGTTCCGGTCTTCCAGAACGGCGTCAGAAGCCGCGGGTAGCCGCTCTGCGCCTGCTGGGCGCAGGCTGTCAGCGAGGAAACGATCATCCCCGCACACAATGCAAATAAAACTATCCGTTTCATGGTTCCCCCGTATCCCATATGCGCTCGCTTTCCGGTAAAAAATCTGAACCACTGACTACCAAATTGCATTCGAACAGGCACCATTGTTAACCGCAGTGATTCCAAAAGATGCTGAAACAAGTTCAGCATGACGGTACTCATGTCACCCTGAATTTATTTCAGGGTCTATTGAAAACTACATTCTTCACTGAACTCAACTTGTTATGTTACCTGTAATTAACCCGATTATCATGATAAAATGCAGAATAACGGGTTTTTTATCACGATCATCATTCAATCAGTGTAACCAGCGGTCCGGACTGTCTTTCCATTCCACCATCACGCTCAAATCTCATTTTTTCTCCTGCTCCGGCAGCCAGATATTGGTAATATAGTCACAGTTAATGACTTTTTCAACGAGATCGAGCGGCAGATAGTAATAATGGTTCGAGGCCTCGTATCCGATACGCGAATCCTCGCAGGTGAGCCGGTAGAGACGGCGGGCATTGACGATTTCGTCCTCAACGCAAATCCGTATTCCGGTAATGAGACCGGCGCGTTTCCCCGGATCGTTTGTTCCCGCGAGCAGGGCGTCACGGGCCATTACAAACCGCACCTGGCCGGCCACGCTCCGGAAATGGAGACACGCCGCTTCGGCGATGCGGAGGTCGTCCTGAAGGTTTTTCCGCTCCGCGGGCGTCATGCCCTTTTTCAGCCCCCGTCTGAAGGCATCGAGACCGTTCTCCCACCCTCCGGCGAGCTTCTCGAACTGCCCGGCAAGCACATCCGCCGGATACACCTCCCGCCAGCCGTCCACATCGTCGTACGGGAACCCGACCATAGTCGAGCTGTACCCTGTCGGCTCGGGATAGAGGAGGTTAGAAGGCCCGCACTGCGCCGGTCCGCGATATACAAAACCGACATGGAAGGGATATTCGGAGAATGCGCCGCTGAAATCCGACCACGCTTCCAGTGCATCCGTAACCGCCTGCGCGCCATACCGTCTGCGGGCAATATCGGGCAGAACCTGCCCTTCGGCGGGGACATCGCGCCCGAATTTCGACACCACCTCGAGGTTGGGTGACGGGTATCCTCCCACGGACCAGCTCAGCATCATACCGTCGATACCGGTACCGGCGAGGTTACGGCAGTGGCGCTCGATGGTGTTCATGACCGGCAGGTACGGCACCGCGGACAGTTCCCACGAGCAGTTCACCTGCATCTTGGCGACCGTTTTGAGGCCGCGGCGTTTCGCCATCGCCCAGTGATCGAGCGCGCGGGGTCCCGGACCGACCGAGGAGATGGAATACTCCCCCACCGTGCTTTTAATGCCGCCGCGCTCGATGGGCAGCGACCATTCGCTCACGCTCTGGAGGTACACATCCTTCGGAAGACTGTCGATAATCGCCTCCACCCAGCTGTCCTGCCAGCCCCAGTCCCACACGATGACCTTCGCGTCCGGGCTTCCCGAGCGCACACCCTCGAAAATGGTGCGGTTGACCTCGGCGATGACTTCGGCCGCCGGACGCTTCGAACAGCGCGGACACCCCGCGGCTTCCCTGCCGTGGCTCCAGCAGCTCGTGAAATTTTCCGAGGCGGTGATGGTGAACACGCCGCCGAGTCCCGGTGCCCGGCTGAACACATACTCGAGCGAGTCACGGAGCCACTGACGGACTTCGGGAAGACTCGTGCAGAGCGCATAATTATCGCCTTCCCTGCCGCCCATGAGCTCTTCGCGGCCTTTGAAAAACGAAGCAGGCATCGCCCTCGGCTCGTTCATGTAGAGGTAGATTTTAATGCCGTACCGCCCGCACCGGTCGACCAGCCTGCGGAGATTTTCAATCCGGATTTCGCAGTCACGGCTGTCTTCGGGGAAGAGAACGCTCGGCGCGAGCTGCCGGAGGACGGTGTGCAGCCAGACACCGTTGACACCCTGTTCGCTCAGACGGCGGAGGAGACCATCGGGATACGGGTCGAGCGCTGGATTGAGCAGCGGATCGCCGAAGACGCCGAAATATGAATAGAGGAACCGTATCCGGTCGTCGCCGGAAGCACCGTCGCGGCGAGGCGGGGCAGAAAAGGTATCGACGGTCAGCGGAGGGACGAAGGCGAATCGCGGCTCCTGAGGCAGGGTGAATTCGTTCCCGAAATTCGCTTCGACAACCCTTCTGATCTCCGCGCACCGGTCGAGCTGGGCGCGTGTTGGTTGTTCATAGCGCAGCGGAGCGCATTCGGGTTTGAAGCCGCCGAGCTTCACCCAGAGGAAATCATCCTCCCGGAGCGTAAAAAGGAGCCGGTCGGAGTCCCACCCGAGCAGAGTCAGAAGCTGGTCGTACGGCAGGAGGTGCCAGTTCCGGCGTATGATGGTTATATATCCGCGGCTCGCCATATCGGGCGCAGGTTCCTTATATGATGGAAGTCCCATGGAATCGCCGATTTTTCGGACATTCTCCGGCGTGGTTCCGAGAACTTCCGCCATGCGTTCAAGGCTGACCGATTCCCAGTTCCGCCACACGAATGTATAGAGCCTGCCGGGAAAATGGCGGAATTCGAGGGCGGGTTTCGACTTTCCCACCGGCAGCTCGGCGGCACGGAGCACTGCCGGACAGACCGGGACGGCGACAAAAAACAGTGCCGTCGCCAGTAATAACATATGTAACGGTTTCACAGGGGAACTCGCTTTCATGTTTTCCCTCCAGCGGATACCGGAAATTGATTGTCTGAACCACTGATATCTGCGATTAACCTGATTACCATGATCATCATTAAATCAATGTAATCAGCGGTTCAGACTGTCTTTTCATTTTAAATAAGCGCCTATGCTCTCTCAGGGAAAGAATGTTGCATGAGCGCCCGGCTGGATCACTTTACCTGAACACCTCCTGCTTCCATGCAAGCGTCCGCACCGTATCGCCCGGGCCGAGATCGTAGAGGACGAATGTCGCGCCCTTCGGAAAATTCTTTTCGATTTTCGAGAGATTCTGGCTCCGGTCGAGGACGAATCCCGGGAATCCGCCCGATGTGAGACGATAATACGAGGAGCCGTCCTCCTTCGCCATCCACGACCCGGCGTAATAGTTCCTGTTGCCTTCCGGGTATTTCATGCCGGTGATATCGGCGAGCCTGTTGCGCTTTTCGCCGAGGGGGAAAACATCACGGCTGTCGTAGACGGTGGCCGCCGCCTCATCATAGCTGGCGACACGCCCTCTGCCGATCCAGGTGCCGGGCGACACGCGGACGGTGGAACCCTCGATACTTTCGACCCTGTACGAGGTTTCGACCGGGGCGCGGTCGGCGTAGATAACCTGTCCCGTTGTCTCCGGCGGGAGCGGCCGGTCGAGCACGATACGGTCGTCGTAAACCTGCCTGACAACCGCCTGTATCCCGGCCGATTCCTGATGAACAGTCTTCCCGTCGGCGGTAAAATCCGTCCCGCCGATGAGCGTCATGCGCTCGAGCGCTCCACCGCGCCAGGACGCCGCGCCGAACTGTCCCCTGAGTTCGAACCGCCCGTCCGCTGTCTTCGCCCGGCCATCCGGGGAAAGCGTCGAGATCACCACATCCTCACCGAACGCATGCCTGATAATCACGCCACATGCGCCCGGGTCGCTGTCGGGGGTCATTTCGAGCCTGCGTGCCTCAACAACGAGGGGCTTTTTAGCATCGCGGTCGATGCTCAACACGGAAACGAACTGCGAAATATCGTCACTACCGGCCGGTATCTTTCGGCGGACGAGAAAAGGCATGGGCGGCAGGGTCTTGCTCGACGGACGCGGATAACCTTTTGTCAGGTAGAACATCTCCTCGCCATCGGGCAGAAAAGCAGCCGAAAACGTCACGCCATCCTTGTCTGTCCAGTTCGCGGAGTACGGCGAGTCTTTCCTGCATTCACAGACATCATAGAGGTACTGGTATCCCTTGTTGTCGACATGGTACGGCAGAACGCTGTCTGGTTTCCAGCCGAATTCGACATCCTCGCCCGCAAGCGTGCCTTTCCGGGGCTTCGACAGCTCTACATCACGGAGAGCTACATCGACGGGGAGACCATGAAAGAGGTAATCGTGCGTTTTTCCACCCCGGACGCGGAACAGGTCGACGACATAGGCGCCGCCGGGCACATCGATGAGCGCGAGTGTCCGCCGGAAGAGATCGACGCCGCAGTGGACATAGGCGTCCTCGCACGATGCATCGACATACCTGATGCCGTCACCGCTCACGAAGCCGTGGAGATCGCCGAACACGCCCTCGAGCTGGCGTTTTTCATCGACCTCGACCGTCGCATGACTGACCGTATGGGTCGTCCAGCCGCCGGGAGTCGGCGCGACTGAGTCCATGTACTCGGGATAGCCCATCTCGGGTATGAACTCCCGTCCGAGGGCGAAGATGTTGATATTGAGCCGGTCGGCATGGCTGTGGGCGGCGTGCGCGTACCCGAAATCGAGAAAGAGCTCAGTCCGGTCATCTCCCGCACCGGTGCGCATGATGGCGAATCCACGGACGGGAGCGAGCGTGCTTTCGAGCGGTTTTGCCTGAGCGGCGGCGCGGTTCACATCATCCATATCGACCGCGATTTTGCCGGTGAACAGGTCATCGAGGGTCACCGACCGGGCGGTTCCGTTCACCTCGTAAGCCTGAAGGAGATAGCGCGCCGCAACCGGCGTGCGGTAGACGTTCCACGCATCCTCGAGGAGGTACGGCGCCAGGGTCAGCCCCTTGTTGGTCAGGCCGCCGGTATCGCCGAAGAAGTGAGTGAAACGGTCGAGGCACATAAGCTCCGCATACCCTTTGAACGCTTCCTTCAGGTGGGGATGCTCCCAAATCCATCCGCTGTTGTCCGGGCCGAGTCCATTCGCGATATTGCGGGCTTCGTAGAGGTAGTCCGACCCATAGGAGAACGCCGCCTCATAGGGGAATCCATCGCGGAAAAGCTGGTTGTCGAGGGTCGGAACCACGGCGACCGGGTGCTCGTAGAGCAGGTAATCGAGTATCTCGGTGTCACCGGTGACATTGACGAATTTCACGAACGCGGGATTCCAGCTGTTGCCCCAGTTGCTCGGAGCGGGTTTTGCGCGGTGAGCCTCGAACGCCGGGCGGATGACTTTCTCGCGGTAATCCCTGATGAACTGATCGTCCACTGTCGGCAGGAGCAGCTCAAAGCCCATTGTCATGTTCATGAGCCCCGGCCCTTCCCACGGCGTACAGGTCGTCTTGATGTAGATGCCCCAGTCGGAGCCGTCGTAGGTCAGGTCGTTGCTGTCGATGTCGGGATATACCTCCATGAACCGCTTGAGGAGCACCTGCGCGGTATGGCTGTACTTCTCATCGCCGGTGAGGAACCAGAGCTGGCCGAGTGTCTTTATCCTTCCGGGGAGGCTCGTGAGAAACCAGTGGTTGAACCAGCCGACGAAGTAATACTTTTCGCCCTTCGTCGGGCTGTCCGGACGGTTATCGACCCATCCCTGGCCATCATCGGGGAAGTCTTTGTTGGGATACACTTCGCCGCCGATGGGGCATTTCACATGGAGCGGATACGACAGGTCGGCTGAGGTTCCGAACGGCTGGTAGACCGCCACACCGCCGCCATGCACGGGGCATCCATTACGGTTCACCATGAGCGCACGCTTCGTGTTCGCCGGGGGTATGAGACCCCGAAGCTGATCGTCGCTCATCGCAACGAGCTGCGCCACCGATTTCCGGGCGTTCTCGATCAGGCCGCTGTAGCGCTCGTCTTCCGCGACTTTTTTAAGGACGGCGTCACGGTCGAATTTCGTGTAGCGGTCACGGTCGGGAATACCCTGCGGAGGCGCTTTCACGGTCACCGGGTGCGGCGATGGGAAAATGCCGGTATCCTTCTTCCCCTGCCCGCACGAAAGGAGCACGAGGCAGACGGCAAGCGCGGTGAAATGACAGATATGCTTCATGGGTTATTCCCTCCTTAAATAGAATATTCCACTGACGAATATATAATGATACCGGTATGGGGATCAGATGCCGAAGCAAGTCCGGATGATAAATGTTTGCAGACCGCATATGGATTCCCGATTAAATATTCGGGAATGACGGCATTACAGAGACTCACGACTCCAGACCGGAGCTTCAGCACCGGGAACCGCAGACGCATTTTCATAAAAATTCGGGTTAATCGACCACATAAAAAATATTAAAAACAAATCCGCGAAAATCCGCCCGATCCGCGAAAATCCGCGTTCCAATAATTATTATAAATGAACCGTTATATCTCCCTGCCAATTTCAGCGCGGTGCGAGTCACGGGCGGTTGTTCCGGATGATCTCGCGAAAAGCGGCTGTCTCCGCAAATACATCGTCCGCGCAGAGGACCGCCGAAATGGCGCAGGCCGCATCGGCGCCCGCCCCGATGACCCCGGCGATATTCGCTTTATTGATGCCGCCGATTGCCACGACGGGAATGGCGACACGCTCCTTCACCGCCCGTATCATGGCGACTCCGCACGCTTTCCCGGCATCCTTCTTGGTGCCGGTCTCGAAGATGGGGCTCAGGCCGACGTAGTCCGCGCCGAGACGTTCCGCCTCCATCGATTCGGCGACATCGTGCACGGTCAGGCCGATGATCCTGTCGGGCCCGAGCAGGCGGCGAGCAATCCCGAACGGCATATCCTCCTGCCCGATATGGACACCGTCCGCACCGACAGCGAGCGCCACATCGATACGGTCGTTGACGATGAACACAGCCCTGCCGCGACAGAGCTCACCTATCGCCGCCGCTTCCTCCACCACGGTCTTCGTATCGCTGTCCTTTTCGCGGTACTGCACGATACGGCAGCCGGCGCGGAGGGCTTCCCTTACATCGCCGAGGGTCCCCCTCCTGCTGAGCCGCGAATCGGTGACGAGGTAGTAATCGATGTCACAAAGCTTTTCGTTCATCAACGTTCGCCATCCTGGTTATTTTCACCATGTCAAGGTTACCGATCTCGTCGAACAGGCCCACCTTGAAGCTTCCCGGCCCGAAACAGCGCCCGGCGGCGAGTTCCGCGGCCACCTCGAAACAGACGAGAGCGGCAGACGCGGCGCGGGCATGATCGCGCTCGACCGCGGCAAACGCTCCAATAACCGACGCCGCCATGCAGCCGGTCCCGACGATCTTCCCCATCATCGGGTCGCCGTTACGGACAAGATACACCAAACTCCCGTCAGTGACAACATCTTCCCGGCCGGTCATGACCGCGACCGCCTTATGCTTTTTCGCGAGCCTCACGCAGACATCGACCGGATCGGAGTCTATACCGGTTGACTCGACTCCGCGGGTGAGTACATCCTCCCCGGCGAGACGGGCGATCTCGGTGGCGTTCCCCTTGATAATGTCAACATGCACACCGGAAAGAATCTCCCCTGCCTTCTCGTCCCGCAGCTTCGTCGCACCGACGCCGACCGCATCGAGCACGACCGGTATGCCCTTCTCGTTCGCCGCCTTCCCCGCGAGGATCATCGCCTCGACAAGTGTTGGGGTGAGCGTGCCGATATTGAGCACGAGCGCAGAGGCTATCCGCGCCATGTCAGCCGCCTCCTCGACGGCATGAGCCATGACCGGGAGCGCTCCGACCATCCTCGTGACATTGGCGCAGTCGTAGATGGTCACCCAGTTGGTGATGTGGTGCACGAGAGGTTTCTCGTTCCGCACTCTGGTGAGGATTTCATAGATCACGTTCATTCTCCTGGTTAAAAAAAGATTGGTTTATGGTTTATGGTCTATAGTTTACGGTTCATGGTTTTTTCCCCTTCTGCCTTGTGCCTGTCTTGTGTTTCATGATAAGAGCTGTCGTTTATCATGGGGTTAGTCCGGGCGAGAAAGGGGTGAAGCCCGCACCAACAAAAAAACCACCCGGGCAGGTGGTCTGGCTGACTGTTCAGCATTCGGTTCCCTACGCCGGTCTTATCCGGATCAGGTTCGATGGGTATCTCTCAGCCGCAACCGGCACCCCAACCGTACTCTGTAATAATAGCCCTGTAATCCTTTCGATGTCAAGAGATTTCGCAGACAGAGCTCCCGCCCCGGGCCCGCAAGGCAGGTGCTTCCGCTATCTTATTCTTACCGCAGTGCCGTACATCTGGAGATAGAAGAACTGGAAGGTAGTGGTATCCAGGTCAATATCCTGTCTCATTCCGATAATGGCATCGGCTCCTATGAGTGAAGCCCGTTTCTTCAGTTCCTGAACCGCCACAAAGAACGCTTTCTCGAAATCGCTTTGACCGACACTCCACTCCCCATACAGGAATCCCCAATCAGGGCGATCCGGCTCAATTATACCCTGTTTCTTCATCTGGGCAATCTCTGCTTCATATTTCTTTACCAGTTTTGACAGAGCGTTCGAGAATATCCCCTTATTGGAAATCTGAAAATATACAGGCCCGATAATTTCATAGTCTTTGTTCAGATCACCCGTGGTAACAATGATATCTTCTGCCACATGAGCTCCTTTCTTTGTCATCATATCCAAGCCGTTTCTTCATAAACACCCGTTGTATCCTTCCCGATAGACCGTCTCGCTGTCTTGATCCATAACAGTTCTTGCTCCTTATTGTTCGTCTTTTTAACCGGCAGAGTATGGTTGAAAAACGGGGCGGCAGCCGAGTTGGGTGCAAACCGTTGTCATGCCGTTTTCGGTTTTAAAACCACCAATGACCAAAAAGCCTTCTATAACCTGTTTATCATCAACCGGGGAAAAAACCGCCCGGTTTTCTTCTCATACTCAATGTACGTCTCACCGAAAATATCGATCATCAGCCTTTCTTCATATCGTATAACGTAATGCCATACCGGATGCAGGAGAATCGCCCATAAAACGAAAATGTAGCTGTTGAGGAAGATTGCCAATCCAAAGTCAAATACCGATAAAAACGCGGCGTAGAGAGGATGGCGCATATACCTGAATGCCCCGGAGGTGCAGAGCCTGCTGCCCCTGTCAGCCGTGGGTAACGATTTGACACTCCAGACGATTACGACCAGAGTCAACAGACACGAAACGGCGAAGACCGAATTCAGGAGGAACCCGCTCTCCGATATGGGAGGCAGATCGAACCGTCTGTCGAGCCAACCGGCAATGAACAACAGAACAAGACTGATCAGCAACCCGGCCGGACCGCTGCCAAAGAGCTTGTCGAATCGTGAAAGCTTCTTTTCCATCTTTAAATTGCTCCGGGGAGAAGATTATAGTTTGAGTTACGCCAAATCTGCCGCGAACAGGCGCGGCGGAATGACGGTTAGGCGCCTTTTCAGTAAAACCGTTCACATGCCCGGTTTTATCGCGAACACATAGGCCCTGCGGCTTTCGTATTCCACTCCGGGATACGGTTCTCGCTCTATTATCTCTATCTTTTCGAATCTGCAGTCCCTGAGACAACCTCCGATGAAATCGGAAGTGAAAAACATGAAGTCCATATCGATTTTTTTGCCGAGAAACTCGTCAAGGTGGATTGTCTCCCCGCCGATGTGGTATGTCAACAGGAACAATCCGCCCGTCTTCAGCACACGGAATACCTCACGGAATGCCGTGCCCGCCTGTTCGGCTGTGAAGTGAACTATGGCGTAGAAAGCAACGATGCCCGCAATCGAGCCGCTGTCAAATTCGAGATCGAGCATATCCCCCTTGCGGAATGGTATATCAGGGTGTATCGTTCGCGCCTGTTCGAGCATTTTTCCCGACAGATCGAGCCCCGAAATGTCAACACCGAGGTCCTTCAGGTACTGCGACGTATTCCCGGGACCACAGCCGAAATCCCAGACCGGCCTTCTGTTCCCGATCTCCCGCGAGAACCTGAGGAGTATTTCACGGTCTTTCGGTTTCCGGTCGTGCTCGTCCGCGAACGTTTCCGCGTATTTCTCCGCAATCAGATCGTAATTTTTCTCGATTATGTTTACATTCCGGGCCATAATGATTGAAGAAACGGTGTAAATAATCAGTTAAATGTCGCGAAAGTAAAATTGGTATCCGCGTTGATTTGCCATTTTCTGTTATCTCAATGAAAGCTGAAATTTACAACATTTTTCCAATTCGGGTTATTCTGATCGAATATGTGTATGAAATCTCCGATATCTCCCTGCCATACAATCAAAACAAAATCCTGATTTTTTTTAAAATCGAATTTTTTGGATAATCCTACCGTTGTCAAACCATTGACTGATTTTTCACCGATATGATTGTATTTTTCAGACTTAATATCTATAATCCCTACACACAGTCTTTGAGCGCTTATTGCCGTACACTTTATTTCTACATTCATTACCAAAGATACATTTGAAGAAGAAATCATTTTCAAAGCCCGCTGTTTAAGTCCTTGTAATTCAATATTTTCATAACTGCCATATATTATATTTCCACCTCCCAGTGGATCCTTACCCCAAAAATAAAAATTTGTGTTGTTGTCCTGATACGTCACATGGCCGGAAAGATCAACGAAACTATCGATAAACTTATTTTCTGCTTTGATTCTACCGATATCGGTTTCAAGAAAGTTCACATGTGTAAAGTCACTCATAATTCCCCCTCCGGTTATTTGAGGAATTGATATGCAAATCTGATTTTTTTCCCATTAATGCTCATTATAACAATTTTCATCGAATAACAAGTATAAAATAAATCATTATTACAAAAATATTGTTCCCTATGGTACCCCCAACAAGGACAATACCCGGAACCGGGATTGCCGGGATTAAGAGATTACCCGGATTTTTTAATCGCGGTCATCCGGCTGATCATGGAAATCCCGGGTAAACAGTTTTAGGGGGGAATTCGGGCGGCGGATGTGTTAATATGCCGCGAGAAACTATTTTCCCCCTCACCGCAAACTCATTATAATAGAGGAATACAAGAACAGGCCGGTAAAAAATTTTGAATATCTTGTTGTTTACAGTAAAACATGATATTGCTATTATTCATTATGGAAACTCACCCCGCGTATAACACTTTGATAAAATAGATGTTGGTGGCGCTTCCCCTCTCTTGTGGCAAGAGAGGGGCCAGGGGTGAGTTCGGGTAGAGAAGAGGGACAACAATCATATCCAATGGCATATCGCACGCACAAACTGCCGTAACTTCGGCGTGAGGAGGCGTTCCATGAAATACGCGCTCGTTTTCGCATTGATACTCGCAGCGGCCGTATCGCAAGCAGCCGCAGATATAACTTCGCAGGACATTCAGTCTGCCCTGCCGGATAAACCCGAACACCCGTACCTCTACTTCTCCGCGCAGGACAAACCCGCGATACTCGAACGGATTCAGAGCGATCCCGAAAGCGGCGGGATCATGAAAAAACTGCGGGAGGAGGCAGACCGCCTGCTCGAAAAGACGATCGAGCCCGAGGTTCCGGTTCAGCCCAAGAATCCCAACTTCACCGGCAGCAATCCACGGGCGGGTTACCAGCGCTCGTACACCGACGCCGCCCTGAATCTCGCCTTCGTGTACCAGATGACCGGGGAGCGGAAATACGCCGAGAAATCCTTCGAGTATGCCGACGCGGTCTGCGACATCGAGTGCTGGTCGACACGGTATCACCAGTTCCCCATTATCTACACCCGGGTATGGCCGTGGAATGTTCCCGACGACCAGGTGAGCTTCGGGTGCGACCTCTGGACAGCCGAGACGGCCCGCGATATCGCCACGGTGTTCGACTGGCTCTACCCCGTTCTCGACAAGGCGCAGCGCGATCGTATCAGGGGGGCGCTCCTCGAAAAAGCCATATTGACCGTAAAGGGAAACTACGAATTTCTCTGGTGGTCGAGCGCGTTCCGGTGCAACTGGGCGGGCGTGTGCAACTCGGGGATCGGCATCGCGGCGCTCTCCATTCTCTCCGATGACCGTCGTGTCTATGATGTCGTCGCCGAGTCCTACAACCGCATCGGCAAGATGCTCGACCAGATCGACGAGGACGGCGGCTGGCAGGAAGGGTGCTCCTACTGGTATTACGGCACCTCGACATCGGCGATGTTCGCCGACGCGCTCAACCGCATGAGCGGCGGGAAATACAACCTGTTCAAACACCCGAAGCTGGCGAAAAATACGGTCAACTGCCCGCTCTTCAACCTCATTCCGCCGAACAGGACGGTCAATTTCGAGGATTCGGGCGACGGCCCGGTCGGCAGAACATACTACTACAACAAGCTCGCGTCGGAAACCGGCAGCCGTGAAGCAGTCTGGTACCGCGATACCATCCTCGGCAAGGGATCGGGCATGTTCGACATCATCTGGCCGAAGAGTACGGTCGAACCCGGTCTGCCCGACCATCTGTCGCACCACTTCAGGACCATCGACTGGGCGGTGATGCGGAGCGATTTCACCGACCCGGAGAAGGTTGTCATCGCCGCGAAGGCAGGTTTCCACGACGATCCCCATCACGGGCACCTCGACTGCGGCACATTCCTCGTTTACTGGCGCGGCGCGGGATACATCTCCGAGATGAAGCGGGCGCCGTACGACGAGCACTATTTCCAGGAGGAGCGCTGGAGCTATCCGCAGGCAACGAGTGTCGGCCACAACGTCGTCTTCGTGAACGGCGAGCTCCAGGAACCGATGAAACACAAGGACAAGCAATGGAGCGGCCCCTTCGGCGGCAGGATACTCGAATTCAGGCCGGGAGCAGACCGCGACTACCTCTGCATGGACCCCTCCGGCGCATATCCGAAAAAAGAGATGAAAGGCTGGCGTCGTCACATCGTGTACGACAAGCCGCTCATCACCGTGGTGGTGGACGAGGTCGCCGCCGATACGAATGCGGAAATCGAGGTTCGCTTCCACTCGGAGGTCGAGGAGAAAGTCATGGACGGCTATGTGCTCCTGAACGGCGAAAAGGGCGACATGGCGCTCATTCCCGCAGCATCCGGGAAAATCGAGTTCAGGCCGGGTAAACACCGCATCCAGGCGTTCATGCAGAATGCCGAGGTGCGCTGGGACCCTTATTACGGCACAGTTGTAAAGGCGGGCAGGAACACCACGGTCGTAGCGCATGTCATCCTTCCGGTCGAGAGCGAAAAGGAAGCGAAAGCCATCGCTAAATCGCTGAAGCTGTCTTCCGGAAAGAACGACGCGACCGTGACATTCACAGCCGGCGGCAAACGTCACCGGTACGATTTCGGCAGGACGGCGGAAGGATTAGTGTTGAAGTAAAAGACAGGCATAAGGCATAAGGGGCAGGCATAAGGCACAAGGCACAAGGGAAAAGGCATAAGGGAAAAAACAAGGTACTAAGGGACAAAGGTACTGAGAGACAAAGGGAAAATGAGTCCCGTCAGGGACTTCCCGGTAATAGACCGGCATTTCAATGCCGGGCGGAAACAGGTCAGGATGCCATATGTCATTGTATATAAAGAAGATCATGAAACAAGTTCAGGATGACGGTCATGCCGAACGTGTTTCGGCATCTTCCGCTCTACTATGCACAATACACTATGACGTCATTTCAACTCATGAAAGGCGGTTAACGGATATGAAATCATTGCGAACGCTTCATGCGGCGGTATGGATTGCAGTGTTGTCGCTGCTTCTGGCAGCCGGGGTCTCATATGCCGCGGGGAACCATACGCCGGTATTCACCTGGCAGCACCGCGGCGGGGCGGTCAATCCCGAACAGTGGATTTACGATGGCGACATACCCATCGCCCTGTTCGAACAGCGGATAATCGAGCAGCCCGCGGAACAGCTCATGTTTTTCAATATGGTTTCCAAGCCCCCGCTCCTCAGGCACCTCAGGCTCACACCGGACGGCGCTCCCCTGGTCGAGGCGGTGCAGCTCTACTGCAAGTGCGGACACATCGTCACCGACCGTCTCCTCGACCTCGATATCGAGGGCCAGGGCACCGACCGTCTCACCGTAACCTTCGTGACCGGGGACCAGACCGGGATAGCCACATCGAAACGTATTCTCACCCTGACATGGGACAGCGGGCGCGAAACATACGTCTATGATTTCCAGGTGGAACTGACTTTCAACAGCCCGGAGCTGTTCAACGATTCCCCTCCATCGGTCGAGTTCGCAGACCCGTGGCTTACGGGGTGTCCGGGACCGGCGCTCGAATTCACGGGCATGTGGCAGAAGCGGTACCAGCGCTTTGTTTACGAGGCGCAGAACGGCACGGTCTGTTCGATTCCGGTCAACCATTTCGTGACCTCCCATAAAGGCGGCATCAGGCTTAAACGCGACGGGATGTTCCTCACCGCGTTCGAGCCGGACGGCAATCCCGCGATCCAGTTCGTGGGAGACACCGCAGAAAAGTCGTCCATCGGTATCTGCTGGTGGGGTTATGACCTTCATCTGAGCCGCGCCTTCACCGCCGACGAGCTTTTCAGCAGTGTCCGGAGCCGGTACCGCATCTTCCGGTGCCCGGCTCAACAGGCTGAGGCACTGCTTAAGGCGGGCGTCGTTCCCCCGCTCCGTGACAACGAGCTGAAGGGTAAAAAAGAGCTCCCGGTGTACGAGCGCATCTCGACCTTCGACAAGGGGCTCAGGCTCGTAGATTCCTACCCGGGAAAGACCGACCCGTTCCCCTGGCTGATCGAGGGCAACGGCGCCGAATGGGACAGAACATCGGGCCGCAACGACTCGTATTCCCTCAAGATTTCGAAAAAGGAGCCGGGGCTCACCCGCTGGCGCACATCCGAGGGTGACGGCGAGGGGTACTACATGGAACCATGGACGCCGTGCAAAGGCTTCCGGGTCTCCTGCTGGGTGAAAACCGATACGGTAACAGGACGCGGTTCGACGCTCGCGGTGCAGTACCATGTACCGAATTCGCCGCAGATATACCCGATTCTGACCGCAAAGCGCCTGACGGGAACGAACGGCTGGACAAAGCTCGAAATCGAGGTGCCGCAGCCGGTGGCGTATCCGAGGGAGATCGGATGCCTCATGTTCATGCTCCAGCAGGACGGCAGCGGGACGACATGGTTCGACGACATGGAGGTGCAGTTCCTCCAGTGAAAGAACACCCGGGGATGAATCCCCGGGCTATTTCCGAAAAGTGCCTCCGGCACTCATACGGGTGAATCGGCGGAGTCATGGAGTCCCGAAGGGACTTTCCGACAGTAGACCGGCATTTCAATGCCGGGCAACGCCGTGGGACACATCTCATGAAAGGTTTACCTTATGAACGAACACACCAACACCGGAACACCATCGGCGCGGACAGCGACCACTGTCCAGACGGCGATGCTTGTTCTTCTGCGCGTTGCAATAGGCTGGCATTTCCTGTACGAGGGGATTTCCAAGCTCTATACACCCGGCTGGACATCCCAGAGCTTCCTCTCGGTATCGAAGTGGATTTTTTCGGGAGTGTTCCACTGGATAGCCGCCAACCCGTCCGCACTGAGGCTCGTCGACCTCCTCAACATGTGGGGGCTGACCCTCATCGGCCTCGGGCTTATCCTCGGCTGTTTCACCCGCATCGCCAGCATCTCCGGCATCGTGCTCATTTTCCTCTACTATGTGGCAAATCCTCCGTTCATCGGCATGGACTTCGGTGTCATCACCGAGGGGAGTTACCTCTATGTGGACAAAAACCTTGTCGAGCTCATCGCGCTCTGTGTCCTCGTCTTTTTCCCCACCGGCAGGATGTTCGGCCTCGACCGGCTGATCATGGCGTTGAGGCGGCAACGGTCGGAGAGCACCCCCGCAGCAGGCGAACCGGCACCCGAAAAAAGCAGCGTAAAACCTGCACCACCAGTCTTCCTCGGCCGCAGGGAGATGATCAAGAGCCTGGCGACCGTACCATTCCTGGGGGCGTTTGTCATCGCGGTTCTCAGGAAGCGCGGCTGGGAGAGCTACGAGGAAAAACAGCTTCAAAACAGGCCCGATGCCATTTCGAGCGCAACCATCAAAACGTTCAACTTCGCCTCGCTCAAAGACCTGAAAGGGCAGATTCCCCATGCGAAAATCCGCAATCTCGAAGTGAGCAGGGTCATCCTCGGCGGGAATCTCATCGGCGGCTGGGCGCACTCACGCGACCTCATCTATGTCTCGAAGCTCGTTAAGGCCTACCACCACAAATCAAAGATATTCGAAACCTTTCTGCTCGCCGAAAAGTGCGGGATCACCGCTTTTCTCACCAATCCTGTCCTGTGCGGGGTTATCGGCGAATACTGGAAACGGAACATCGGGAAGATACAGTTCATCTCGGACTGCGGCGGGAAAGATATTTTCGACGGGATCAGGGTGTCTATCGACGCGGGCGCATCGGCCTGCTATGTTCACGGCGGTATTGCGGACAATCTGGCGAAAGAGGGAAAGGTCGAGGATATCGGAAAGGCACTCGACCTCATCAGGCAGAACGGGCTCCCGGCGGGCATCGGCGCACATTCGCTCGACACGGTGAAAGCATGCCTCGGTATCGGGCTCGAACCCGATTTCTGGATGAAAACGCTCCACAAGACCGACTACTGGTCGGCCCGTCCCGGCGAGGCGGAAAACGACAACATCTGGTGCACGGACCCCGAGGGAACCATCGAGATCATGAAGACCCAGAAACAGCCGTGGATCGCCTACAAGATTCTCGCCGCGGGCGCCATAGAGCCGAAGGAGGGATTTACCTATGCTTTCGACAATGGCGCGGATTTTATCTGTGTCGGCATGTATGATTTCCAGATCGTGGAGGATGTCAACATCGCGAACGAGGTTCTGTCCGAAACACTCCGGCGCCAGAGGCCGTGGATAGCTTAAAGACAGGCATAAGGCACAAGGCACAAGTGATAAGATGAGAAGAAAGGCATTAGGGGGAGAAAATGAAAACCATTGTCTCCCCTCTCCGGTCTGTTATAACAGATCGATTCACTTTCATCCTCTACAACGCCAGCCGTGAGCCAAGACCGGCTCTGAGGAAATCATCCTTGTACACATCCTTAAAAATGCCGACCGCCTTCTGACCGGTACAGTGCGATGTGGCAACCTGTCGTACTCCCAGCTCGTCCTTCAGCATCTTCGCTACGGTAACGACATGGTCAGCGGAATACGGCGCATGATGGAATCCGCCGATAACGAGAGCAACATTCTTCCCCAGATGTTTCTTCGTCTCCTTTACGATCTCTTCGATTTTTGAATGCGAGCAGCCGGAAATGAGCGTTACCTGGCCATCCGGACGGTCCAGCGCAAGAGAAAGCTCCGGTAATCCGATGAACAGCGGCTCAGTCTCGTTGGGCGGGTATTTGTTGAACCATCCTGTCAATGGCGACGATGTCGTTATAAGGTGTATGCCATCGCCGATATCCGTATGCCCCTCCACCATGGTTGTGTTCGGATGACGGTACATGAAACCACATGGATATTCTTTGTCAGCCTCTGCTGTTCCCGACCCTGATTTTAGTGCCGGAACTTTCACTGTCATTTTCCCGCCGAGCGTGAAATCGTTGGGTACATAAAACGTAAAATCCCTGTTTACCTTCAGAAAATAGTCGAAGCCAAAAATATGATCGGAGTGACTGTGCGAAAGAACGGCGATGTCTACCGCGCCGAGATCGGCTCCAAGCGCTTTGGCGTTGTGCTCGAGGATATCCGGACAGGTGCCGGCATCGAACAGAATGGTTTGTCCGTTATAGGTGATATACGTCGAAAATCCCCACTGGGAAATCGCATCGCCGGGATTATCCACCATGTTGTCATAGATATTCAGAATCTGGTTTGTGCCTGCCTTTTTTTCACGTGCTCCTTCTGAAACGCCGCTGCCTGCCAATACCAGCGATGTTGCGGCCAATCCGATAAATTTCCTTCTTGACGTTTTCATCAATATCCTCGTTGAGTTTAGAAACCATGCCGATCAGTGCTGACAACTCTCCTCATTCCTGCACAATTACCGTACGGAATGTACCCGCATTATTCACCTTTCAATATTCATACGCGTCCCCGGCTGTCCGAATGTATGCCCCTATCAGTTTTTGAATCTGCACCTTCCGCTGCTACAACCGACCCCAATCAGGCGGATTTTGACATGAGCGCATGTTTCAGGGGCCGGAATACGAGCTCCGACAAAAGCACTCCATAGAAGGCTGTCAGAAGCGCCACGGCAAGCGACGGACCGATCATTGACGGATCGTTTATCAAGGCAAGCATTTGAGTAATCCCGATAAGTGTTCCGACAATCCCGGCCCCTATCGACAGCCGTGACGCGTAATCGAAGAACTGCAAGTACTGTCTCAGCTCATCGGGATTGACGACCCCTTCTTTTTGATGCGCTTTTTTCATGGCATTGAGCGGAATGGAACATCCGAACGGCACAAGGATGCCGCCGACAAGTATCCCAACCACGATCACCAGCGACGGAGGATTGATAAAGAGCAGCAAACTCGTACCCGACATCATTCCATAAAGACAGACCGCAATAAGAATGATGATGCCGAAAATCATCGATACTTTCATGAACGACCTCCTTATGGTTTGACAATACAGGGCAGCCACAGTGGCAATCCCTACAACTGTCTCTTTCTTCCGGAGATGGGGCAGAATGAGGCTATAAGAGAATAGGTTTCTGCCGGTTCCTTATTCTCTATTCTTTTCTTCTCCGTATCCTCTGTGTCTTAGCGGTGAAATTCTTTTCACTTACATGCTTGAAACCTTTGAAATTATTACCCTCACCCCCGGCCTCTCTCCCGTAAACAGGAGGGGGAAGAAAAGCATTATTTCAGTTATTCGTGTATGCTGCCGATAATTACTTCAAGGGTTTCATGCTTATTATTGCTCCGTCGGATAAATAATGATACCAATAGCAGAAATAGATGCCGAAACAAGTTCGGCATGACGTCATCCGATATCACTGTTTAATCGCCGAAGCAATAAATGAGATAACCGGAAAGATATTGATACTTTATGCAATATCCATATATATATAATAATAATAAATGTCAAGAGAAATATATTCGGGCGAAAACCCTCCATTGTTCAGAACGTTTTTTTATTGTGTTGACGGGCAGAATTGCGTTATTTACATTTATAAATTCACAGGGGGACAGGCTGCGCCATTCCCCTGTTCATGGTTTCCTTCCAGGAACCGGAAAGCTTTTACCAATGACAATCCCAGCAGAAATGAATAAAAACGAGCTCATTAAACTCATCGAAGACATGGAAAACCTTCTCATTAAGAAGGACATGTTCAGAGAGGCTTTTAATCAGGCGCCCGGCGCTATTCTCATAACCTCGCAGCCGGGAGAAATCATCGAGTGTAATCAATCTGCGTTGAAACTGTACGGTTATTCGTCATCGGAGATACTGAAGCTCACCATGATCGATCTCCTTTCCGAAGAAACCGCCGACCGTATCCCGGAACTGCTGAAAGAGGAATCCCAGTCGGGCGGAATGGATGTCAGGGCTGTACATAAAAAGAAAAACGGCCGGCCAATCCCCGTTATAATGATCACCAGACTGTTCACCGCAAACGAACAACATTACCGTATGATGATTATCCATGACATGGCGGATGTCGAAAAAACCCTGAAAGATACAGTGCCGCAGACCATGACAACGGAGGAATTATCCGATATTCTCCCCGAAATGACCGGGGAGCCGGAGATGGTGTTTGAAACCGATCAGAAGGGCTTTATCCAGAGGGCAAACACTGTTTTTCACGACAAGACCGGATATTCAAACACAGATTTTAAAAAAGGTCTCAATATAACACACTTCTTCTTCCCGTCAAATCCGGGGGATAAACTCGGGGATATTACATCTCTCCTGCCGGAGAAAATGAAAGGGATAAACGAATTTAACCTCCTGTGCCGTGACGGAAGCATAATGCCGGTAATGGGACTGTTTACCACGACCATTTCGAAGAGAAAGACCGGGGGATATAAAATTCACACTTATGATGTTTCCGAGCAGAAACGGTTCGAGCACAATCTCAAAATGATGGAGAAACTCAACGCTCTCGGAGAAACAGCTGGCGGTGTTATCCACGATTTCAACAATATTCTCTCGATTATCCTCGGAAATATCGAGATGCTGGAAAAAAAGTTCGGTTCCCCTCATATTTTCGATATCACCAGGAAAATCAGGTCTGCGGCTGTGGACGGCGCCGTGATAGTCAGGCGTCTTCAGGACTTTTCACAGGTATATATACAGCAGAGTGAAGAGTATATAGACATCAACAAGATCATTATCGACACCCTGGATATTCTCAAACCGAAATGGTTTCATATTCCCCTCTCCCAGGGTATTATCATACAGGTGGAAACCGATCTCAAAGAGGTCCCCGAAATTCTCGGCACCGCCGCGGAAATCCGTGAGGTGCTCAACAATATCATGTTAAATGCCCTCGATGCCATGCCCAAAGGCGGCACTATCACCATCAAAACCGATCATGTGGAAAATTTCGTCCTGCTCACCATATCCGACACAGGATCGGGTATGTCTCCCGAAACCCAGAAACGCCTGTTCGAGCCGTTCTACACGACAAAGAAAAACAAGGGTACGGGTCTCGGGCTGAGCATTTCGTTTGGCATCATAAAGAAATTCGGCGGGTCCATCTCGGTCGAAAGCGAACAGGGCGCCGGTTCGACATTCATCATCACCCTCCCATCCATAAAAGGAAAAACAACCAATCAAAAAAGCGCAGAAAAACAACATCCTGCAGACAATCAGGACGAAATTCTCGTTGTCGATGACGAAGAAAACATCTGCTCCCTGCTCCGTGAATTCCTCCAGAAGGAAGGGTTCACGGTCACTGTGGCCACCGGCGGCGCAAAGGGACTCGACTATGCGAAACACCACACGTATCCCGTGGTGATAACCGATCTCAACATGCCCGGTGTTTCAGGCTGGGAGCTCGCCCGTTACATCAAGCTCAAGAATCCCGAAACGATCATCATCATGCTCAGCGGGTGGGAAGAAACCATTCTCGCACTCAATGCAAAGGAGCCGACGGTCGATTTAATCCTCCAGAAACCCATTTCATTCTCAAAACTTTCGGATTTTATCGGGAAAATCAGGAATAAAAGGTAAGGTGGGAAATGATCATTTCACGGGTATTACTGAGAAACTGGAAAAATTTTCTCGATGTAGATGTCGCTTTGGGTGATCGCGTCTTTATTGTTGGCCCCAATGCCTCAGGCAAGTCGAATTTCCTCGATGCTTTTCTCTTCTTACGGGACATTGCAACAAACGGTTTTATTAAGGCTATTGAAAACAGAGGCGGCATCTCAAAAATCAGATGCCTTTCAGCCCGCAGGTATCCTGAAATCTATATAGAAATTCATTTATCAGAGTTAAAAGAACAGGAACCTTTTTGGAAATACGCAATTGGAATAAGACAGAGAAAAGGCGGGGGAAACGAACCTTATATAAGTACCGAAAAGGTATGGGAGCGTAATAAGCTTTTACTGGACAGGCCAAAACCTGAAGATGATAAAGACTTCATGCAAAAAACATTTACACATCTCGAACATGCAAGCACCAACATAAAATTCAGAGAAATTTATAGATTTTTTACTTCAATTAAATATCTTCATATCATTCCACAGCTCATCAGATTTTCTGATGATTTTACTTATAAAAAAAGTACATTAGAAGATTCACATGGAAGTAAATTTCTGCTCTATTTGTCAAAAACATCAAAAAAAACAGTTAATTCCCGTTTTAAGAAAATAGAAAAGGTCTTACAGTTGGTTGTTCCCCATCTTAAAAAACTCGAATATAAAACTGATAATGAAGGCAATCCCCACTTGGAAATGAACTATGAACACTGGCGCGCAAAAGGTGCTCACCAATCAGAGGATCAGTTTTCCGACGGTACATTGAGGCTGATCGGTCTATTATGGTCTCTTTTGGATGCCGATGAAATGGTTCTCCTGGAAGAACCGGAATTGTCTCTCCATTCCGGAGTTGTAAAGAAACTTCCCTGGATGATTCACGATGTTTTACGGACGAAAAAGAAAAAAATTCAGGTTATAATAAGTACACACAGTTATGAACTGTTATCGGACAGAGGAATTGGCGGAGATGAAGTTATAATGCTCAGACCCGAAACAGAAAAAACTACGGCAATACCGGCAATAGATAACAATGAGATAAGAACTCTTCTCGAAAGCGGATTAACAGTGGCTGATACGGTTCTGCCTCATACGGAACCTGAGAAAATCAGTAATATTTATCAACTTGATCTATTTAATGGACGATAATATTCTATATATAAGCATCGTTGTTGAAGACGAATTAAGTGAAGAGATTCTGAAGAAAATTATCCGAGAATCAGGGCTTAATATCGTAATTTCAACCACTTATGGCAAGAGTGGCTGTGCATTCATTGATAAATCCATCAATGGATTTGCTCAGGCATCCAAAACCATTCCTTTCATTATCCTTCGAGATCTCGATACATACGAATGTCCGCCTGTTCTTATCAATCAAAAAGGGCCCCGTATAAAACATAACAACCTTCTCTACAGAATCGCTGTACGGGAAGTAGAATCATGGCTGCTTGCAGATAGAGAAGGTTTTGCAGCCTATTTAGAAATATCTGTAAAAAAAATCCCCTACCCGACCGATACAATCTCAAACCCCAAACAGTTCTTAATAAATCTTGCCCGTAAATCAAGAATAAAAAGAATAAAGGAAGACATTGTTCCTCTTCAATACAGCACAGCTCAGGTGGGACGTAATTATAACAACTGTTTATGCGCTTTTGTAAATAATTTATGGAATATTGCACAAGCAAAGGAACATTCCGAAAGTCTCTCAAGAACTGTTCGGGCAATTTCAACTTTTTCTCCAAGAACAGATCATTAATCATGGAACCCGTTCTCATCCTCGACAGTGTCTCGCTTTCCCGCGGCAGCCGTACCATACTGTCCGACATTTCGCTGACAGTCCGCCGCGGCGAACACTGGGCAGTGCTCGGACCGAACGGAAGCGGTAAAACCACGCTCATGAACATCATCACCGCCTATGTGTGGCCCATGTCCGGCACGGTAACCGTCCTCGGCGACCGTTACGGCACCATCGACATCCGTGAAAAACGCCGTCACATCGGCCTCGTGTCCTCCGCCCTGTCGGAACGTGTCCCTCCGCGTGAAACCCTCGGCAACGTGGTGCTGTCCGGTCGTTTCGCAAGCCTGGGGATATTTAACGAGCTGCTCGACGATGATTACCATAAAGCCGGAGAAATCATACGGTTCCTCCATTGCGAGACAATCGCCGACAGCCAGTACGGCGTCCTGTCTTCCGGAGAACGTCAGCGCGCCCTCATCGGCAGAGCCCTCATGGCGGATCCGCAGCTCCTGATCCTGGACGAGCCCTGCGAGGGTCTGGATATGGGAGCCCGCGAGCTCATCCTCAACCGCCTCGATATCCTGACAGCACAACCCGACAGCACTACCCTGCTTCTGGTGACCCACCGGATCGAGGAAATCCCGCCCGGCTTCACCCATGCTCTCATCCTGAAAGATGGCCGTGTTCTTGCCTCGGGATTGAAACACGAGGTGATCACTTCGGACAATCTTTCCACGGCAATGGATGTGGATTTCGAGGTTCTGCACCGTAACGGACGGCTGTTTGCAGTCATTCGGTAGTAAAAGACAGGCACAAGGCATGAAAGACAGGCACAAGGCACAAGGCACAAGGGAAAATGCTAAATAAAGACAGGCATAAAGTACAAGGGGAAAAAGACTAAAAAACCAGAAGCTGTGAACCAGTGACAAGGCATAAGGGGAATCCCCTGAAATGAGAAAGCCTCCGCATGATGCCGTCATAATTTCGGCACGGGAGGCTCCCTCAAGCTCGCCTGTTAAGTTTAGTGCTTTCCGCCGAAGCGGATTATTGCAATAGTACGGGATATACATCGTTTTGTCAAGCTGTTTCTGATGCCTTCCGCTCTCTTCATTCCTTCTGTCCTCAAGTACTTTCCCCTTTCCCCCGGCATTGAATCTCCCGATCAGGTCGGGGACGGGCTGTTGGCGAAAAGTCCCTCCGGTACCCTCTTAAAACTCCCACACAATACCAGCCGCATCATTCCACTTATGCTCTATCCCTGTTCTTCATCTTTTCACTTTATGCCTTATGCCTTATGCCTTGTGCCTTATGCCTTATGCCTTGTGCCTGTTTTTCACGCCTTGTGCCTGTCATTCATAACGTTCATTTGCCTGCACCGGTAACAACGACAGCACCGTGAGCGGCACATCGACGGTTTCGTTTTTTTAAACACAGTTTTAATACTACACGATGTTGTGGAGAGTAAAAAAATAGATACAACATTCAGTTATAAAGTCAATAAAATGTGCATCGCAAAGGGTGTTTCCGGTATAACTGTTTGTGCTACCGTTCGTTTGGCTAATGATGTTATCATAAAAAAAGTGCTTGCCTAACAGTCGTTTCATTATTATATTACATCAGTTTCATGAAAAGGAGGCCCGGTATGCTGCAACTCTTTCTCTATAAAGTTTTCTTCATAATACTCGCCATTGATATTGTCGCGGCCGGCGTCATGCTTGTTTTCGTTGTCAACATACGGCAAATCCTCAAAAAGCAGTTCATCGAACGCCGGTTCGAAATCAGGGCTATCGTAACCGCTCAGAACGCCCGTTCATCAGAATCAGCAGCCCGTGATCTTGAAATATCCGTAAAGGAATTCAACGATTTCTGTGCGCGGAAAGGTATTCAAACGCCTGAGCAGAGAAAGGCGAAAAAGGAAGAAGCCGAGAAAAAGAGACAGAGCGAGCTTCAGCGGATCATGGAAGAAGAAGCATCCTGGCGCGCCGAACAGGAAAAAATGGCTGAAGACCGCCGTAAAGAACAGGAAGAAGAAGCACGGAAGCGCAAAGATCGTCTCCGTAAGTTCGGTATCACCTGACATCTGGCGCCCGATCATTCCGGATACTACTATTATATTTTATTATTGAGCGGAGAAATTTTATGGGAATCACGGAACTTAAAGACCGTCTTGCTTACATGATGGAACGAAGAAACATCGCAAATGCCGCCGAGCTTTCTCGGCTTACCGGGCTTACCCAGGTAGCGATACGCAACTATCTGCGCGGTATTAAAGTACCAAACGCTCAGGCTCTTATCAAGCTCGCCCGGGCGCTCAATACGACAGCGGATTACCTGCTGACGGGAACAGCATTGAAACCGGACAAGGTCCCCCTCCTTTCAAAAATTCCCGCAGGTATACCGGCTGAATGGACGGACGGTGATTACCCTGTCGGTTTCGGCGAGGAATTCATCGACCGGGGCGATGTGGCCGACCCTAACGCTTTCGCCCTCATCGTGGATGGCGACAGCATGTCACCGCGTATTAACTCGGGCGATATCGTCATCATTTCTCCAAACGCTCCGATTACGAACCGCAGCTGCGCGGTTGTTTCGGTTCATGAGGGCGATCGGACACTCAAAACGGTTATTTTTCTCAACAACGGGAAGGTTATCCTGCAACCGGAAAACGATCACTACGAACCACTGGTGGTCGATCGTGAAAAAATCAAGTTCATCGGGAGAGTCGTCGAGCGCCGTGAGAGATTATAGAGATTACAGTGAAGGCCATTTTTCTATCAGGGATGATATGGCGCTGCCATCATTGCATCTCCTGTGAATAGAATGATTTAAAAAAACACTTGACAAAAATCAAATAAACATATAGTATAGTTTCAAATTCAATAGGCCATAAAAACTATGATATGACAATTCTTTTAATAGAAATAACAATTGAATATATACTATAAAATACAATTCGTACCTGTTTAATAAATTATTACACAAGAAAATATACAGGAAAGTACTTAATGACTGTATAAACAATTTTTAACTATGGTAATCCATAAAATCGGAATGGAATCGACCGGTAATGACAGTCGATATGTGCTCGATTCCATAGATAAAACAAAAAATATTTCATTTTTTCTTTACTTATCATATACATGAAAAAAAATATTTTTCCACCGGTAACACGAGAAAACAGAAAAATATGACACCGTGTAATACCAGAAATCACATATCGACAATAATACTGTACGATTTATAATTACCGTTGGCCTGTAATGCCAAAAAACATATTTCAGACCGTACACCGTACCTGTTACGGGTTTTTTCAGAACGAATAAAAAATAATATGATATACCTGATCCGGGTTTCTTATCACGGGGTGATCAATGAAAGACGGTATGTACACAATAGGTGAATTTGCCGCGCTTCTCGGAGTTTCAAAGGCGGTAATCTACAAATGGGAAAAAGAGGGAAAAATAAACAAGGCCAACAGGGTCAAACGCGGAAAAACCTTGTACCGTTACTATACCGCCGATGATATACGTGAACTGAGAATTTCAATGAATCTCGAGTCGCCTGTTACGAAAAAGCGGAAACAGCTTTTCCTCAATTTCAAAGGCGGTACGGGCAAAAGCGTCATCAGCGCAAATTATGGCTACCGTCTGGCGCAGCATGGATTCAAAGTTCTCATGGTCGATCTCGATGCCCAGGGACACCTGACAAAATGCCTCGGATGCAATCCTGAGGATTTCACGAAAACACTGTATGATGTGATCATCAACAAGGTCCCGATCCAGAGTGTGATAACTTCGACGAAACTATCGACTCTCGAGCTTATTCCGGCAAATCTCGGGCTCTCCCCCATCGAGCTGTCCCTGACAGGTCTCCACGCCCGTGAATACAAGCTTCGCCGGGCTCTTGCGGATATCGAGGACAACTTTGACATCATTATACTCGATGCGCCGCCCAATATCGGCCTCCTGAATCTTAACGCCATTTTGTCTGTGGATGATCTTCTTGTACCGGTACTCGCGGATTTTCTGAGTTATGACGGTTTGAAGATACTGTTCGAAACACTCCGTGACATCGAGGAAGACTTTGAGTATATGTTGCAGAACATCTATATCTTCCTCAACCGGTACAATGAAAGCATGAATATAAGCCAGCGGACCCGAGACGCAATCAGGAAAAACTACTCCGAATATGTACTCAATACGATGATCCGTCAGAACACGACATTGTCGGATGCGACAGCCCAGGGGATGACGATATTCGAGTATGCGCCCAATTCGAGGGCCTCTATAGATATAAACAAGCTGGTTGATGAAGTATTCAATATTTGAGCGATATTATTTAGACTGTTAATATATGACATACCGTATGTGCTATAGTAGTAATGAAGACAGTATAAATTACATGGTATTATATATAATAGCTGATTATACTATAGCATATATTGATAGTTAATTATTGTTATCGTATATTTGAAGTGTTATGATTACTGTGTTAGTATTTAGTATGCTATTATATATCATGTTATAAATTATATTACTTTGTTTTTGGGTTGCAAATATTTATATTGTATATATTGCCGTTCTCTTTCAAGTATGCCGTTTTTTGTGTGCATTCTATCTCGAGGTCCTGCTATGCCTGATAATTTCGATATCAATGTCGCGAGACGTAAACCGAGCACTGCAAAAAACCGCCCTGCACGTCCCTGGGATGTTCCCAAAACTATTGTCGATGATGTCGACGATGATTTTATCGATGATTCTCAGGATAATTCTGTTGTAATCGAGCACGAGATCATTCCGGAAGCCGAAAAACCCACAGCATCAGCAGAATCTTCCTTGCCCGTTACCGGAGGGAGTTCTTCCGGTGAAACCGATATAACTCCTGTTTTTGTTTCTAAGATAACCGAACGTGTATTTTCCCGTAAACAGAGCGATTTGTCCGATACTATCAATATTCACTCGAATTTCTGCAAACTTGACAATGATGTATCCGATCATCTTTTCGCACGGTTGTCTCCGTCCGCACAGTCAGTCTATCTCCGTCTGTATCGCCAGTCTTTCGGCTGGAACCGTAACTGGGCGGCCGAAAGCCTCCCAAAACTCAAGGTATCGTGCAATCTTTCGCTTCAGACAGTCAGAAAAGCGATAAAAGAGCTTGAAACAACCGGATGTATAAAAAAAGAATTCAGCGATTATCATAAGGCAACGGTCTATCGTATATTTTTGCCTTCTGAAATTGGCATGTCAGATAATGCTCCTCAATATACTGACAGTCAAAATAAGAGAGTACGCGGTTTTGCTCCTGCAAATTCTTCAAATCACGTCTCACAGTATCAGGGAAAACAGGGTCTTCCTGCTGGTGTCCAAAATACCGACAGTGACAGTTTTTCTCCGCTTGACCTCAAAAATCTTGATGGACATGATATGAATTCTGGAGGTCAAAATTCTTTTATACAATCTGTATATTATTCAGGCACAAACATTTATACTCTGCTCGGCAACGGTGGTGCACTCCCTAAAAACATATCTAAATACATTACAGATACATCTCTCGCTCACGCTGTCGATATTATAGATGAGTTTTACGAGTCAATCGGATTCAGCATTGTCTCACGGGCTGCATACAGAAAATCGATTTTCGATTTCTTCGACATGATACGGTCGGGTTTTTCCCCGGATGACATCAGGTATGCCGTACGATGGACGTTTAAAAATTCACGGTCGAGGCCGGAAAGCTTTTCCCTCGTCAAATATACGATTCACGATGCGATGAACGAGCTCATCCAGGAAATGAAGGGTATTTCGGGCGAAAAGGAATTTGTCAGGGAGAAGCAGGAAGCGATGCACAAGAAACAGCAGCTCGAGAAAAACCAGGTTTCACGAACGGTAACGAATGAAGATATAAAAATCTGGATACAGGTCATGGATGAATTGAAGACGGTACTGAACGAGCACTCCTTTTCGGCCTTTATAGAACCGCTCAAGCTCGATGCGGTTGAAGGGGACAGGATCAGTATAAGTGCTCCGCCGGATTCTGTTTCATGGGTTGTGGACCACTTTCTTTCACATATACAGGATGCATACCGTAATCATGGCAAAAAAAATACCGTTGTTGAAATAAATTAGCACGATTCATTCACAGTATTCAATCGACCGCGGTATAACGCGGATAAGGAGGATAAACAGAAAATAACAGGCAGGCTGATACATATGATTAATTCCGTTACCCGTTATTATTTTCACGGCCTGCCGACGAAGGTATCTCCTCTATGGGGAAACACAAGGAGAGGGTATCATTGAAATCATCACCGAACATGATGTGTGTTTAACAAGGCTTTTTTTAAACAGTATTTACTCTTTCTGAATACCCTGCACGGGAGACATGGGTAATTCTTATACGGTGTCTTTCATGCAGGATACATACATAACGCATGAATCCCGTTTCGGGATTAATGCATTTTTTTTGATTTAACCGGAGGAACATATGCCCAAACACTGGACAGATGAAGATGAGGCTTTTCTGGTCGAGAACATCGATAAACTAAGCCGGTCTGAAATAGCGGAACATTTTGGAGTATCGGTGAAATCCATATCCGATAAACTGAGGCGTCTGAGCCGTAACCCCGAAACAAAAGCAAAACGGCCAGCCGTCAAGGAAACAGACGATCCCCTGGGAATATTCGACGATATACGGAAAGCGTTCATTCGTGATTTCATCCGTGAAATCGATTACCGTGATATTGCGGAACTTCTTGGAGTATCGCCGGAAGACCTCAAGGAAGCTGTTGAAAAGACCGGCCTCAAACTTCCCTATGAACAGGCCAGGCGATGGGTTGAAATCGATGTGGGAACATTCAAATCCATTGCCGACTGCGCCCGCTGCCAGGTGCAGTGCAATCACAGCAGTTTCCTTGTCGGGTTCACCGACTGCAGAGAGTGCATTGAACAGAACATAAAGCACCTGATAGAGAACGGAATGTTGATTTTTGTCCGTTTCAAGGGCGGCGAGCAGGTATACCGGCAGATGCCGAGTCTGATGGTTTGGGGCGGTCCTTTCCGTGATGACAGCGTTTTTGAGTAGGGGTAATTTATGAATTGCCCCTGCTATAAGAAAGAGGAGGGGATAGGTTGAGAAAATTCTTCAGGATTACATCGATTGCGGCGGTATGTATTGCAGCCGCAGCCGTGATTTTACCGGGATTTACGGCAACCGCAGGAGCACAGCAGCCGGACGCCGAAATCCTCTCGACCGCGGTTGTCTGTAAGGAGCCGGGGCGTTACATCGGCTGGCCGTCGGTCGCACGGACGAAGAACGGGGATCTCGTCGCCGTATTTTCCGGAGACCGTGACGAACATGTATGTCCCTGGGGCAAGACAGAGATGGTTCGCAGCGCCGACGGCGGGGAAACGTGGTCGGCGCCGGTTACGGTCAACAATACTCCCCTCGACGACCGTGACGCCGGTGTCATCGTGACGGCGAAGGGAACGATCCTCGTATCGTGGTTCACCTCGCTTGCGTTCGACGATTCAGCCTATAAAAAGCACTATCCCGCATCGGTCATCGAAAGCTGGAAACGTCACGCCGAAAAGCTCAGCCCGGAAATCCGGAAGCAGTGGCTCGGCTGCTGGGTGAGGCGCTCGGAGGACGGCGGCGCGACATGGGGCGATCCCATACGGGTGGCGGTCAACTCTCCCCATGGGCCCATACAGCTCCGGGACGGCCGTATTCTCTATGTCGGCAAGACGCTCTGGGCAAAGCCGGAAGCGCTCGATGTGATAGAATCACGTGATGACGGGGTGTCATGGACAAAGATCGGCACCATCCCTCTTCCTCCCGGAGGAAGCATCGATCACTGCCACGAGCTGCACGCTGTCGAAAACGGGGACGGTACTATCCTTGCCATGATACGGTACCAGCCGCAAAACCGTGACGACTGGATCATGCGCCAGAGCGTGTCGAAGGACGGCGGCAGGACATGGTCGACGCCCGAATCGACTGGTATCTGGGGTCTTCCGCCGCACCTCATACAGCTTCGTGACGGCAGGCTCGTCGTCGTGTACGGATACCGGAAGGAACCCTTCGGGGAGCGTGCCTGCATATCCCGTGACGGCGGAAAGACATGGGATATCGACCATATCATCGAGCTTACGGGAGCGCCGAACGGCGACCTCGGGTATCCGGCATCGACCGAGCTGGGGGACGGCTCCATTTTCACGGTCTATTACCAGATCGACAGGGCAGGGGAGAAGACCTGCCTCATGGGGACGCACTGGAGGGCGAGGTAGGGGTAAACCGCTGATTAAACTGATTGAATGATTTCCATGATTGAATCCCGGATTATTCATGGGAATATTTCACCACAAAGACATAAAGGCACAAATAGACATCAAATTGTGTTCCCTCACCCTTTGATTTCCTGCTATGATAAAAAGCAAGGGGCAGTTCCCACGTCCGGATTGAATTCTCCCCTCACCCGCGCAAAGCGTTGGAGAGGGGGATCGAGTTGTGAGGGTAGAAAGCGAGTGAAAATTCAATTATGAGATTCTCTGAGAGGTACGGATTCAAACCGGTTTGTGAAGTAATTCAGATAGATTCAATAGATAATGCAAATCGAAAATTCATCATGGTGACTTATAAGGGATATACGGGCCATGTCGAGTATGATGATGAAGCAAAACTTTTCCATGGCGAAGTAGTCGACACCCGTGATGTCATCACGTTTCAGGGGACAACGGTCGAGGAAATCGAGACAGCTTTTCGTGATTCCATAGACGATTATCTCGAATTCTGCCGGGATCGGGGCGAGCAAGATGTTACCATTTTTTAACCGCCCTCTTAACGTATATAAAACAAGTTTTGTTATGAGTATCTGGATTCGCTGAAGAGCAGAACGAATTGTTTGAAAAATTCGGGATCGAATTCGTTTTTCATCTCGCTTTTCATGGTATTGAGTGCATAATAAAACGAGAGCTGTTTTTTGTAGGGACGTTCGGCGACGAGGGCTTCAAATACATCGGCGATACTGCATATTTTACTGTAGACGTGAATCATCTCCCCCTTGAGACCGCGGGGGTATCCTTTCCCGTCATTGCGCTCGTGATGCTGGAGAACGATGAGCCGTGATTCGGGTGTAATGTGGTTGAATTTTGTGAGGATTTCGTGCCCTTTGACAGGATGTGTTTTAATGATGTTCCATTCGGCGTGGGTGAGGCGGCCCGGTTTTCTCAGTATAGTGAGGGGAATTTCACATTTTCCGATATCATGAAGGAAAAATCCGGCTGCAATTTCAGCCATGTTCAGGTCGGGATCGCCGGAGAAAATTGCCTTTGAAAGACCGGTGGCAAAAATACCGACGTTGATGGAGTGATTGTATGTGGATTGGTCAAATTCGGTCAATTGAATGAGATTGCTTACAGCATCATTCTCGCTCAGAACAAAATCCATGGTCGCCGCGATAGCCATCTTATAAGAGGTGATCAGCTGTTCGGAAGGTTTTTCAAACAACGCCCGCGCTATATTCGATATGGAAAGGTAAGCGAATTCGGCTTTATCGCTGTTTGAATATTCAGGATCGCTGAGGATACCCGCGAGATTTTCCGCAAGATATGCGTTGTATGCATCTTTATCCTTTTCATTGATATAAAGAACCGAAATGCCGTTTGCGAGGAGGGTGTCATGAACCTCCTGGGTAAATAATTCCTCACGGGAGCTGTAGAGAACCAACCTGCCGGTTTTAGTTTTAATGAAAAGATCAAACGATTTTATGGAGTCGTTTTTAATCGTTTGAATCGAAATGGGGATAAACTTGAGCGCCGAACGATCAGCCATATATTACCATGGAATAATCCGTTGTATCCGATACTGCCGAACTGCCGAACCGATCAGAATCACGGTTCCACTTAAAGAGCGGCAACGGCAGGTCTGTCAATTCCCGGATAGAAAATAAATTCATATTATCAGAACCAGCCGCTGTCATGAAAAACATGATACATCAACCGGCGTTATATGATATTATGCATATGTACAGTAAGTCAAGACTTATTTTAACTTCTTCCATATTCAGGCTTTATTGAGGATCGCCTGTTCCAAATAACTCCCATCGTATGCTTTTCGAGCCGGCGCGGATATAAAACCACAGACTGCCGACATCGAGCCTGACATATTTCCCGGCGATGTACGGGTCGGCTTCATGCAGGTCCCCCCAGAACTGGAGGACGGCGTCCGGCTCCTGCCTGCCGATCGAGTAAGCGTAATCGTATTTGAGATGACCCGGAAGAAAATACGTGTATTTCCCCGGCCCGGAAGGGGTACGCATCTTCATGTGCGCCACTGTCCGGTCGGTCTTTCCGAGGATGTCCACGGTGTACCGTTCGGAAAAATAGGGGATTGCACCGGCCCATGTCACCGCGATCCGGGCATCGGGAGTGGTAATCTGTTTTATCACGAGCGCCCGTTCGACCATGGTTTTGTTGTTCTCGACGTGGGGTGGGGGAACGATGAAAGCCATCCCCTTCAGGGTAAGCGAGCCGGAATTGCTGTTGAACCTGACAAACGCGAGAATGACGATTGCGAAGAAAAGGAAGCTCAGTATTCCTCGATATGCCCCTTCGCGGTTTTTTGAGAGCTCAGGACTTTTACCGCCCTTTTTTTCACGAGAAGACAGATGTCCTGTAACGAGCGTACCGAGACGTTCTTTTATGAGAAAAAGTCCCCACATGAACAGGATAAAAAACTGGGGCATGATTATCGAAATATAGCGGTTGCTTCCCTTCCAGTCCTCCCAGGCATCGCCGCCTACATACATGCTGTAGAGCATCTGGAGCGCTATGAGGAGCCCGGGAAGCCAGGTCCGGCGGTCACCGGACAGCACGAGCGCCGCGACCGGCACAAGGACGAGGAGCAGGTTCATGTTCCATATAAAAGCCCACCAGACTGTCACTCCCCGCGCGATTCTCAGGAAGAGCGGGTAACCGGTCATCTTGAGATAGTACGTGTTCGGCAGCGGATCGCCATAATAGAGTACACGGAAAAGGGTCTGGCCGCCGAGGAAGATGAAAAGCACGATAACCCCCCACAGGAGATTACGTTTCCTGCGATCTTTTCCCCCGAACGCGAGCAGGAACAGCCATACGCCGCAGAGCGGCACCGCCATGTCGATACGGATGAGCGTTCCGATGCCGAGCAGTATGTATGTTTCGACCGGAACCCTGTTTTCGCGGAGCGCGCGGAGCACCCGCACCGTGATGCAGCTCAGAAGCGGAGTCAGGAGACACACTTCCATACCCTGAAGGCTCCAGTTTATGAGAGGAAGATAAAAGGCGGTGAGGAAAACCGCCGCAATGGCAACGGGCGGCCTGTTTCCCGAAATCAGGAGCGCGAGGCTGCGGACAAAAAAGAGGTTGAGAACAAGACAGAACGCCGCGGTAATCTGAATAACGAGAGAAATTTTCGGCTGCGGAACGGGGAGCAGGTGAACGGCGGCCATGTAGAGTGTCCAGAGGGGGTTGGTTATTCCCTCGACACGCTCCCCGGGATTCATGACGAGACCGTGTCCCCCGGCAAGATTCCGGGCATATCGCATGGAGACCATGGCATCGTCGAACAGTGAAAAATACCGTTCGCCGTCGATAACGAAGCTTGTTCTGGAAATGAAAATGGCCGCGTAGAGAGAAAACAGGACAAGCAGAACTGAAAAAAAAGCGTTGTCCTTTCTGAATACCGGTTGTGTCATGATGAAATATGAAAGTAAGAGGTTTACAGAGATAAAACCCGGATTTACCGTAAAATACGCTTTTAGCGGGTAAAATCAAGGATGAAATGGGGCGCCGCCATTTATATATTTTTGATTTGTATGCAGGTATCGGTTGTGTATTATACTATATGCTTCTCTTGTCACAAATCATACCACATATGCCGGATTTATCGTTGACCATAGAAAGGAAAAATTATGAGAGTTGCCCTTTTTTGTCTCTGTATAGCGTTTTTGATTGCATCTCCGGTTTCGTTCACCGGTTCCGGTGATGGCGCCGAAATCAGCGCTGCGTATGGCGCGCCGGTCCTTGAGGACTGTATTTATACCGAGGACTTCGAGAGCGGCGCAGTCGGCCCCTGGGCAAGCTACCCGCCGTCCCAGGATACGGCATACGACCCGAGCATTCATGTTCTGCCGCTTCTCAGCGAAAAGAATGTGAAAAACCGTGCTCTCTGGCGTGAAATCACCCCTGATTACGACATCGATTACGAGTTCGGCGCCCGTAAGCTCCTCGATATGTACGTGGATTCTTCGAGCGTGCTGACATTCCGCGCCTTCGTCAAGAGCTACCGTGGAACGAAAGGCGTCATGGTGCGGTTCGGTTTCGGCAACGGTGTCATGAAGGAGCGTCTGGTGCCGTTCGATGAAATCCAGGTGTGGAAGGACTGTACGGTCCGTCTGGCGGACATTCTTCCCGCGGGAGTGTGCAAAAAGGTCGACGGGATCGCTTTCATGGCGGTCTGTCCGAACGCCGACCCGGAAACGCTCCTCCGTTTCGGCCTCGACGATGTTAAGCTCACCGGAAAGCGGGAACGCCCCTTTGTCTTCACAGCCCCGAAGGTTCACAAGCTCGATGAGTGGAAAGATCATATCGCCGGCACCCACTTCACTGCGGGCGGAACGGTCACCATTTCCGGTACAGCCCCTGTCGAAACAGGCAAGGTGCAGGTCCGGCTTGTGCGCGCCCTCACCGGCGGCGATGAGCGGCAGTTTTCCATGAAGCGTACTTCCGGCGGACAGTGGTCGGTCACCATTCCGCTCGATGAAAAGAGCGGAACAGGCCCCGGTTTCTGGCGGGCAACCGTTTCATTGGCCGATAAAAACGGCGGGACGTTTTCCACGAGCCTTGTGTTCCTTGTCAGACGTAAGGACGCCCCTGATGACCACCCGCGCCTGTACTATTCCCATGAGGATATGAGCGCCATCAGGGGAAAGATGTCGTCAGGCCGCGGGAAAACGGTCTGGGAGGCGATCAGGAGCCGCGCCGACCGCGCTCGTGCCGAACATACGGTCGACGATTTTGCTTATAAATTCGACGCCCTCAACGACATCCACTGGCTGCCCGTTTTCGGCGATTACGGCAGAGAGATACGGGAGCCGCAGGACTACATACGCGAGAACGCCCTCGTTTACGCCCTCTCCGGAGACGCCGGGGCAGGGGATGCAGCGCGCGGGGCGCTCCTCAAGATGGCTGAATGGCCCTCGTACGTCCCGCCTCATATTCTCAACCAGGGCAAGCATTCCTACTACATAACCGGTATCATGCTCACCGACCTTGCGCTCGGCTACGACCTCCTCTATGACCGGCTCACACCCGAAGAGAGGAAGACAGTCGCCGAAG